>DATCVD010000001.1:0-19767 GCA_036567125.1 Pyrinomonadaceae bacterium
CGCGCCGCGTTCGTCACGACCGAGTCGCGCGCGTTCAACCGGACGCGCACGACCTTGTCCTCGAACGCGATCACCTCGGCCGAAGGGTTCTTGCGCGCCACGGCCGCCGCGACGAGCGCGGCCACGTCCACGCAGCGCACCGCCGTCGTCGCGCCCTTGCGGTAGCCGGTGACGGCCGAGAGCATCGAACCCGACACGTCCGGGAAGACGTAGACCTTGCCCGGAAGGCGCGGCACGTTCCGGATCGCCACCTCCATCGCGTCCTGCAACGCGTCGCGCACTTCATCCGGCACGCCCCCGCCCGCCGCGGCGTAGGCCGCCATCAACTGGTAGGGGAAGACGCGCGCGTGCGCGATCTTGACCGGATCGCGCAGCCGCGCCGCGACGAGTTCGGTCAAACCCGGCTCGTCGAAGACGCCGTGGCGCGCGAACGTGTTCAAGTTCATGCGCGTCATCTGCCACGGCGCGTGGCGCGCGATCTCCGCCCACTCGCGGCGGCCGAGCGGCAGCGGCGTGAGCAGCTGGAACGGCACGCGCGGCACGGCGAGCGTCTCGCCCGCCTTGAACGCCTCGTAGTCGCGCGCCGCGGCGGGCAGCGCCTCGCGGTCGTAGTCGCGGCCGACGAGGTAGCCGTAGAGCGCGCGCCGCCGCGCGTCGCGCGGGCGCGGGTGAACCATCTTCACCACGTCCGCCATCGAGGGCGACCGGCCGACCGAAGACTTGAACAGCTCCTCCTCGTCGCGCGCCTCCAGCCACTCGCGCACCAGACGCTTCGGCAGCGTGCCGAGCGACTTGCGGCCCGCGACGCCCGAGCGCACGATCTGCACGAAGGTGCGGAGCATCTTCGCGTTGTCGCACACGCGCGGGAACGTGCGCGCGAAAAGCTGGCGGTCGCGCACCGAGAGCACCGCGAGCAGGAGCGCCGGCACGTCCTTCATGTGGCCCTGCTCGCGCGCGTAGACGGCGAGCTTGGCGACGAACTCCGGGTCGGCCGACTCGCACAGTTCGAGCACCTTCGCGAGCTGCTCCTGCCCCGACGCGTAGAAGGTCGAGTTCATGCAGCCGGTCGCGGCGTACTGCGCGAGCGCGTGCTTCGGCGTGAACGAGTAGGCCGGGGCCTGCTCGCTGTTGACCGCGTCCGCCGACGGCAGGAGCTTGCCGACGAGCGACTTGAAAAGGTTCTTGTTTGCCATCGCCTTCGAGACCTCACGAGTATCCAGCCGCTCCCGCGACTGGCGACGACAACCGAACTGCCTTGTGAAAAGTTTGCGGCCGCGGCCGACTGCGGAGCTTGGATTCGAACCAAGAAAGCCGGCTTCAAAGGCCGGAGTCTTGCCGCTTAGACGACTCCGCAACGGAAGTCGGGGCGGGGGGACTCGAACCCCCATCCTTCTGCACGTCGCGCAGACGCTCGGCCTTTGAGCCACGCCCCGTCGGGAGTTTGATCGCGTCGGGAAGAGTCGAACTTCCATCTCCCGCTTATCAGGCGAGCGCTGCTGCCGTTGAGCTACGACGCGTGGGAAAAGTGAGTAGGCCGGGTCGGATTTGAACCGACGATCCACCGCTTAAAAGGCGGTTGCTTTGGGCCGCTTAGCTACCGGCCCGCGGCGCGAGTTGGCTGGCGGAGTCGGATTCGAACCGACACCGTTCTGAGTAACAATCAGACGCTCTGCCGATTAAGCTACCCGCCAGCAAGGGGCTGTTAGCGATTAGCCGTTAGCCGTTAGCTGTTAGCTAAAACGTGCGGCAGCTTGAGTCCCCGATGTCAGCCGACCGCAGGCGAAGCACTTAAAAAAAGCTAACGGCTAATCGCTAACAGCTAACAGCTAACGACTCTTGATAGACCGGAAGGGAGTCGAACCCTCACAAGTAGTTTGCAAGACTACTATGCTGCCTGCATGGTTACATCACCGGCCCGTGAAAGCGGATCGCGGGGGCGGGAGTCGAACCCGCTGTCGGCGCGGCTTATGAGACCGCGGAGCCGCCGTTGCTCTATCCCCGCACGGAAACTGGCTGCGGCGGCGGGACTCGAACCCGCACCGACTCGTTTACAAGACGAGCGCTCTCGTTCCGATTGAGCTACGCCGCAAAAGAAGCGGTTAGCTGTTAGCCGTTAGCCGTTAGCCAAACCGGAGACAAAAACTGAGCGGAAGCAAAAGCTAAAGACTGCCTTCTTCTTCCGGCTAACAGCTAACAGCTAACAGCTAACCGCTTTCATGGATTGGGTGAGACTCGAACTCACATCTAACAGTTTGCAGGACTGTCGCTTTGCCGAATTAAGCTACCAACCCGAAGTGATCGCGGAGGCGGGACTCGAACCCGCGGCCTTCCGTTTATGAGACGGCTGCTCTTAACCGCCTGAGCTACTCCGCACGAAAATGATCGAATAGGCCCGGCAGGATTCGAACCCGCACACACTTGTTTAGAAGACAAGCGCTCTAGTCCGTTGAGCTACAGGCCCGCGAACGCGAAGGCGATGGAGGGATTCGAACCCACACGGAGCCGTTTACGGGACGGCCGCTCTGCCAGTTGGAGCTACATCGCCGCGGGAAAAAGGGAACTGGTCGGGGCGCGAGGCCAAGCCGCGCCTCTCGCTCCACGATCCCGCGGCAGTCGCCGTTCTGCCGGGGACGAGCCGTACGCCCCGAAAAAAGCTGTTAGCTGTTGGCCGTTAGCCGTTAGCCGGATGAAAAAAACCGGCAGCTTGAGTAGTAAGTTTCCGTATTGGTTTTTGGTTCGGCTAATAGCTAACGGCTAATAGCTAACAGCTCTCTAATGGCCGGTGAAGGACTCGAACCTTCGGCCTCCTGTTTGTAAGACAGGCACTCTAGCCGCTGAGTTAACCGGCCGGCCGGGGAAGGCTGCGAACGTTCGTCGATGGTCGGTGTTGGTATCGCGCCAACCTCTCGGCGTTTTCAGCGCCGCGCTAATCTGCCTCAGCTAACCGACCTCGTCTGGCAACAGATTTTCGGGGGGCGTGGCGTCCGGTGGGCACGCCACGCCCTCAGGCCCGGCGCTTCGCCCCGGCCCCGTCAGTCTCGCTTTCGAGGAAGAGATACTTGCGCCATTCGGGCCGCGCCTCGGCGTAGTGGCAGAGCACGACGCGTTCGAGCTTCGTGCGCAGGGCCGACTGCGTGGTCAAAAGCGGCATCCGCGCCTCTTCGGGCGTGCGGCTGCCCTTGCGCTGGTTGCAGCCGACGCAGGCCGTCACGACGTTGACGGGCGAGTTGTCGCCGCCGCGCGAGCGCGGCAGGATGTGATCGAGGGTGAGTTCGACCGGGTTCTTCCGCTCGCCGCAGTACTGGCAGCGGAACTGATCGCGGATGTAGATGCGCACGCGCTTCATGCCCGCCGTCTCGCGGCCGCGCCGGACGTTGACGTAGGTGCGGCGGCGCACGACCGACGGCACGGGGTACTCCTCGCGCGGCGTGCGGAGCACGCGGTCGCCGTCCCACTCCTCGACGAAGACCGAGTTCTTGAACAACATCACGACGGCCCGCGCGACGCTGACCGTGCCGAGCGGTTCGTAGGTCTGGTTCAGCAGCAGCACACGGCTGTTCAGTGCCATTGGCCCGGCACCTCCTTTCTGGGAATCGTCGCGCGCCGCGACGCGTCGCGGTGCGTGTGGAAAATTGGAAAGGGAGGTGCGAGCGGTGGTGAGGATCGGCCGCGGGCGCGGCGTCCGCTCGCAATCTCGTTCGGGGCGCGCGCCGCGCCCCCATTTCGTTAGTCGAGGAAGACGACCGACTCGGCCCCTTCCGCCTGCCCCTCGGTGTTCATCAGGACGCGGTGCCACGTCCTGAGCACGACCGTCTTATGATCCGCGTGCGAGACGCGCCCGCGGACGTAAACGGCCGCTCCGCGCGTCATCACGTTCCAGCCCCAGTTGGCGGCCGACGGCCGCCGGCGGACGAGGTCGGCGTACTGCGCTTCGGTGATGCCTCCGGGGCGGCGCGGCGAGACGTAAACCCGCTCGCCGCCCGTGCGGAACAGCTCCTCGCACACGTGCGGCTTGCCGCCGCGGCCGCGGCTGATCGGCTCGTTGCGAAGGATCAGGGGCGACTCGGGCAGGGAGCCTTCGGGCGCGGGGACGAAGAACCACTCGCCCTGCCGGACGAAGGCCGCGTTGCGGCGGCGCAGGCGATCCTTGATCCGGCGGATGCGGCGGGCCGCGCCCCGGCGGACTTCCGCCGGCTGCAAAGCCTGCATCGCGTCGACGACGCTCGCGACCGAGCGGCCGGGGACGGCGCAGACGAACCAGTGGCGCTCGTCGTGGCCGCACAGGAACTTCTGCTTGTAGTCGCCGCGCCGCGCCATCAGCAGCAGGTGGCGCATCTCGGGCCGCACGTCCGTGACGACGTACTCGACCGCGTCGCCCGGCAGGACGCGGATGTCGAAGAACTCGCCCTCTTCGTCGGCGCGGATGTCGATGCCCGCGCGCCGGAAGCGGTCAGTCACGTCGTTGACCTTGACGCGCGCGCCGATGCGTTCGAAGCGACGCCGTAGAAGTGCGACGTTCACACTCTCTCACCTCCTTCCTGTTCTGATCTCCGCAAGTGACTCGGTCTTTGCGGGTTCGTTCGAAGCGGCGCGGCGACGGCGGCCGCGCTTGAGAGCACGCGGTCGGATTCGAACCGACGATGACAGGTTTTGCAGACCTGCGCCTTCGCCTCTTGGCTACGCGTGCGCGGCGCGAGGGGGAAAGCCCGCGGCGAGAATCGAACTCGCGGCCTCTTCCTTACCGGGGAAGTGCTCCGTCCGTCTGAGCTACGCGGGCGCGTGAGGGCGCGGGGCGAGGACTTGTAAAGCGGCCGGCGGGACTCGAACCCGCTGCTTCGAGTTTGGAAGACTCGCACTCAGCCCGTTGAGTTTCGGCCGCGCGTGTGAATTGGGAGGCGGTGCAGGAGTCGAACCCGCATCGGGCCACGTTCGAAGCGCGGGGCTTTTCCGTTAAGCTAACCGCCCGCCGTCGGGGAAAAGAATTGGTGCACCGTCCGAGATTCGAACTCGGGTCTCGGCGCTGGCAACGCCGCGTCTTCGACCGGGCTGGACCAACGATGCACGTGAATGGTCGGGGTGGACAGAATTGAACTGCCGCCACGAGTTCCCAAGACTCGGATGCTGAAAGCCACTACACCACACCCCGTAATGCCTCCGCTGAGAGTCGAACTCAGACCTGACTGTTTAAGAGACAGCCGCTCTGCCGGTTGAGCTACGAAGGCGTCGGAACGGACGGAGCCGGCGGGACTCGAACCCAGCATCGGCCGGGTTGACAACCCGGTGCCTCACCCCTCGGCCACGACTCCAAAATTTCTCGGGACTGATAGCGCGTGCCGGATTCGAACCGGCGGCATCCTGATTGAAAATCAGGCGGCTTCGACCGCTTGCCCAACGCGCCGCGTGAAACTGCTCTGAAAAGAGGTATCCGGGAAGGTGGATCGGAGGGACTCGAACCCTCAGCTGGCCGCGGTCACAGCGCGGTGCTTTACCTTTAAGCTACGATCCACACATAAAAAATTTCCGGGCGAAAAGGGCCGACCGGCCGTTAGCTGATTGCTGTTAGCTGACGGCTGTTAGCTGAGTAGGGATGGCGGGACTCGAACCCGCAAAGCCCGCCGGGGCGCTTGATTGAGGATCAAGCCGCGTTGTCCGTTCGCATACATCCCCGGAAAACATCGATGCGCGCGGAAAGATTCGAACTTTCAACTTGCAGGGTTTGAGCCTGCCGCCTCTACCCGTTGGGCCACGCGCGCGTCCGAGTGCGGGAGGCGGGACTCGAACCCGCAACGTCCGTTTTTTAAGAACGGCGCGTCTTCCTGTTTGCGCCACTCCCGCGCGGAGGAAAATGCCGGGGGCGGGACTCGAACCCGCACGAGGGCTTTCGCCCACAGACATCTCAGGCCTGCGCGTCCACCGTTTGCGCCACCCCGGCGTGAAACGAGAGATACCGACGGGGGGACTCGAACCCCCAACTTCTTGTTCCTAAGACAAGCGCCTCTTGCCATTGGGCTACGTCGGCGTGAAAGTGAACCCGGCAGGATTCGAACCTGCGGCCTGTCGCTTCGGAGGCGACCGTTCTTCGGTTCCGCTGAACTACGGGTTCAAAAGTGAATGGCTTCGGGAGAAGGATTCGAACCTCCACCGCTTGGTTCAGAGCCAAGCATCCTGCCGGTTAGACGATCCCGAAACGAGGTAAGGACCCGGCGCGATTCGAACGCGCGACCTCAAGCTTCGCAAGCTTGCGCTCTCATTCCGCTGAGCTACGAGTCCGCAGAGATTAAGAATTAAGAATTAAGAATGAAAAGCGGGTGTCTTTAATTCATCATTCTTAATTCTTAATTCTTAATTACCAGAGCGGAAGCCGTGGGAGTCGAACCCACAGGGGGCGGTGTCAGCGCCCCCGCGACCTTAGCAGGGCCGCCGCCGTGCCGTTAGGCGAGACTTCCGAGGGTTGCGAGGAGGGAAGGAAGGTGCGGGAGTCGAACCCGCCGGAGCGTTTCTCTCCACGGTTTTCGAGACCGTATGGCCTGCCGCGTGCCGAACCTTCCGCGCGAGCAGGAGCGCCCGGATTCGAACCGAGATCGGGTGGATTTGGAGTCCACCGTGTTGCCGGTTACACCACGCTCCTAAAGTTCTTTGAACGAGTGCGGGCGGAAGGACTCGAACCTCCGGAGTCAGGTGTGACGCCTGATTTACAGTCAGGTGCTTTTGCCGCTCAGCCACGCCCGCAGATTTTGCCAGACTAAAAAACAGAGAGGGCGACCGCGGTCGGTGCGCGCGAGTGGACACACTCCGGCGCGCACTTCTCCCTAAGGGTTCCGAAAGCGGACTCGCCGAGGCTCTCGCAAAGACCGAGCGAGGCCGCCACCCTTCCGAAGGCGACTCGCGGGCCGCCCTCTCTTTTCCCGTTCACAAGGTAATTCGGTTGTCAAACAACAAAAAGAGCGGGACTCGTGGCTCCCGAGAGAAGCCGTCCCGCTCCGATCAATCCTCGAAGTTTACTTTGGGGATTGGAGAGCGGGAGACCCGCTCTCCCGCAGACTACATCTGGTTGTTACGCCGATCCGCGAAGCGCGGCTTCTCAATCGAGGCCGCGCCCATGAGTCCGGATTCGCCGCCGCGTAAATAGGCGGGTGACAGACTCAGGCACACGCCGACGCCCGCGACGGCCGCGAGGCCGCGCCGCGTCCCCGGCGCACACGGCCGCGTCTGCGCCGTAGCGCCCGCGCCGCGTGTGCCAGCTTGTTTGTGCCTGTTCGTCAACATCGAACTGCTCCGTCCTCTCCCGTGGCGGCCGAATCCTTCCCGGCCGCGGTGCGTATATATACGGCAGACCACTTTGTTCTGTCAAGCACTTTTTTCATCCGCCGCGAAATTTGTTGCCGCACCGCCGCCGCGGGTTGCCCCGCCGCGCTCGAAGAACGCGCCGGCCCTCGTCGGCTTGCGCGCGCCGCCGCGCCCCCGAAAAAAGTTAAGGCCGCAGTCGCCACTGCGGCCTTCGAGCGGATACACCCGGCAGGGCTCGAACCTGCGACCTTCTGATTCGAAGTCAGACGCTCTATCCAACTGAGCTACGGGTGCGTGCTGCGCGCTCGGCCGTGAGCATAGCACAGGCGCGGCGGTCGTGTGCGCGGCCCGCGCCTCAGTGGCCCGCGCCCGGTCTCGGGCCGCCGGATTGGAACTCGCTGCGGATGAAGCGGACGAGGGCGTTGATCTGTTCGGGGGTGAGTCGGTCTTTGAAGGCGGGCATGCCCTCGTCCTTGTCGCCGTTGGCGATCTTGCGCGCGAACTGCTGATCGGTGTGCTGGATGGAGTGCTCGGTCTTGAAGCTCGGCACTTTGATCCGCACGCCCTCGTCGAGTTCGGCCACGCCGCCCTCGCCGTTCTCCTTGTGGCAGTTGGCGCAGGTAGTCTTGTAGGCGGCGCGCGCCGAGGCGAGGTCGTCCGCGGCGGCGGGGGACGAGGCGGGCGTCGCGGCGGGGTTGCCGGAGTTTGCGGCGGCGGTGCGGTTCGCGTTGCCGGTTGAGGTGTTGGTGTTTGTCGCGGTGGCGCAGGCGGCGGCGAGGAGGGCGGCCGCGGAGAAGATCAGGCCGAGTTTGAGTCGTTTCATCGCGGGCGGTTTGTCTCCGTAAGTTTGTTCGCGCCGGTCGGGCGTCGCTCGTGGGCGCGGCGCGAGTATAGCCCGGCCGGCGCGGGTTCAGGAAGCTTGGCCCGCGCCGCCCTGCGCCTCGCGCCGGTAGTGCTCGACCAACTCGGCCAGACGCTCCTTGTCGCTCTCCATCAGCTCGGAGAACTGCACGCCGAGGCCGACGCGCTCAAGGCAGTAGCGGATTTCGCCGCGCAGGATCCGCTCGCCGCCGCGGAGCCAGAGGCGCAGGTAGATCTTCTGCTCCGTCTTCAGCTCGCGCCCGGTCTGGATGAAGCAGCCGCCGACGCTGAGCGTCGTGATGCGGTCGCGCCAGAGGCAGTAGGCCGTCTCGCCCCAGTCGACGTTGATTGAAACTCGCGCCCGCTCGTGCCTGCGCTTCTCCGTGTACACTGCTCCACCGCCCTTCCGTGTCGGGTGCTAAAGGATAGAGGTGGAACGCGGCTTGTTGACTCGATAGTGACGCGGCGCGCGCGGTTTTGGCAAGCGCGCGGCACGCTCTCCGTCGCCGTTTGCAATCTCGCGCGGCGCGAAGCACAATAACCCGCGCGAAACCGAGGCCGCGCGCGCCCGGTCTCCCACGTCTCCCGCCCGCAAGCGCGCGGCTTGAAGTCCCCACTTGAAAGAGAGCGTAGGTGTAAGCGGCATGAGTACAGACAACGCGCAGACCGGCGCGCCCAACCGCGGCTCGCTCCGCCTCGCCGAGCGCGGCGAGCAGGGCGCGGACGAGCAGCCCCGCGCGGCGCTGCCGCGCCAGTTCGTCAACTTCACTTTCTACCACGCGCGGCCCGAATGGCTTCTGCTCGACGAGGAGGCGAAGGAGGCCGCGCGCCGCGAGTTCGTCGCGGTCGTTGACGAGTTCCGGCCCGAGCTGCTGATGCACTCCTACTCGATCGCGGGCCTGCGCGCGAACGCCGACCTGATGCTCTGGCGCATCGGCTACTCGCTCGACCCCTTTCAGGAGATGACCGCGCGGCTCAACCGCACCGTGCTCGGGCGTCGCCTCGAAGTGACGCAGAGCTTCCTCTCGATGACGAAGCGCTCGATGTACATCGACAAGGACAACCCGGAGCACGTCGAGGATCGCCTGCACGTCGTGCCCGGCCGGTCGAAGTACCTGTTCGTCTACCCGTTCGTGAAGACGCGGCAGTGGTACGCGCTGCCGGTCGAGGAGCGGCAGACGATGATGGACGAGCACATCCGCATCGGGTCGAAGTACCGCTCGGTGAAGCTGCACACGACCTACTCGTTCGGCCTCGACGATCAGGAGTTCGTCGTCGCCTTCGAGACGGAGGAGCCGGCCGACTTCCTCGACCTCGTGCAGGAGCTGCGCGAGACGAAGGCTTCGAGCTACACGCTGCGCGACACGCCGATGTACACCTGCCGCCAGCGCCCGCTCGCCGAGTGTCTGGAGGCGCTCGGTTGAGGCGCGAGCGGGCGGCGCGAGAACTTAACGGGCGCGGCACGCGGTCGGGAGTCTTGACCCCGACCGCGTGCCGCGCCGTTTTGCGACTGTGCCTCCGCGCCGCCCTGTCGCTCTGCTTACTTCAGCAATCCCTTCACGCGCAAACGACCGCCGCGCCGCGCGAAGTCCCGCCCGCGGCTTCGACCGTTCGGCAGTCGCCCGACCGCGCGCACGAATACCTCTGGTTCGAGGCGGAGAACATGCGCGGCTTTGCGACCGACAAGCGCAACGAACCCGTCGTGAACCCTTCGTGGCTCGACCAGCCGCGCGAGAAAGCGCCGGGCTGGGGGATGAACGGGCCGGGCGTGAGCGCCGAGTGGTCGCAGGGCGGCGAGAGCGAGTGGAACTCGGCCGCCGCGAGCGCCGACGAGACGCGCGCCGCGCTCCAACACGACGCGGAGGTGCCGCGCGCGGGGGCTTACCGCATCTGGGTGCGCTACGCCGACTGGGCCGGCCGCGACGAGGCGTTCACCGTGCGCGTCACGCAGCAGGGCCGCGAGGTCTTGCGCCACGAGTTCGGCGCGCGCGACCTCATCGACCGACAGGACGAGGTGAGCGCCTACTGGGGCTGGGCGTTCACTTGGGCTTCGACCCCCGAAGTCGCACTCGGCAAAGGCCCGGCGCGCTTCTCGGTCGAGGTAGAGCGCGCCGCGGCCGCGCGCCGCCACGTCGATTGCCTGCTCGTCACGAACGATCCCGGCTTCGTCCCCGAAGGCAGGCGCAAGCCGGAGTTCGCGGGGTGGCGCGTGCTGCGCGAGTGGGCCGCGGCGCGCGCGGCGGTCGCCCCGCTCATCGAGAGTGACGCGGCCGCGGAAGTGCCGCGCCTGTGGGAGCGGCCGCGCGTGGCGGGCCGCGAGTTCCTGATGCCGTGGAACATCTCGCCGAAGTTCTGGGAGCTTTACGAGAGGCCCGCGGGCGAGCGCCCGCTCTACCCGTTCCACGTCGAAGATCACCTCTTCGATCAGTTCGCCGAGAAGTACAAGGGCGCGAAGGACGTGCCGCTCTTCTCGTCGAAGCTGGTCGCGCCGGTCATCTACATCAACGACGTGCCGCGGCTGCTTAAAGAGGGCAGCCCGTTCCTCAGGTACCTGCGCGAGACGCGCGCGCCCTTCGCCATCCTGATCAACTACGGCAGCGCGCAGATGCCCGAAACCGAAGCGCAGGCCGCTTGGAAGTTGCTGACGGGCGAGTTGCGCGAGCAGTTCGTCGGCTGGGTGTCGGGCGAGAGCATCGGCTACGTCTATTCTCAGGTCGCCGCCGGCATGACGCTCACGCCCGCGATGTCGCGCCGCGAGATGCTCGAAGCCTCGCGCGCGGCCTACGCGCGCGAGCTTGATAAGAAGTGGTCTGCGTTCTTCCACACGGCGACGGGGCCGATGTGGGACAAGCTGATCGTGGCTCAGTCAACTTCGAGCACGGCCTACGCGCACGCGCTCGGCGCGTGGGGCGGGAAGATGATCGGCATCGAGACGGCGGCCGTCCAGCCGAACTTCGCGATGCGCCTCGCCTTCACGCGCGGCGCGGCCCGCCAGACCGGCGGCGCGTTCCTCTACTACCACGCGCCCAACTTCGGCGACACCGCCACCACCTTCACGCGCGGGCAGAACTTCGCCGGCCCGGACAACTTCTTTCACACGCGCTACGGCCCGACTATGGGGCCGTCGCTCTCTTGGTACAGGAAAAGTTTTTACCACTACTACATGGGCGGCGCGTCGGCCGTCTACCTCGAACAGGGCTTCGATCAGTTCTTCAAGCCGGGGCCGGGCGAGCACCCTTTACAGCTGAACCCGCTGGGCCGCATCACCGACGAGTTCGTGCGCTTCGCCGAGCGCCACCCGGAGCGCGGCGTGCCCTACACGCCCGTCGCCTTCCTGCTCGACCCGGCGCACGGCTGGGACATGACCGACTGGCCGCACTGGCCCTTCGGCGTCGCGCAGATCGAGCGCCACGACCGCGCGCTGCGCGAGCTGTTCGGCGCGGCCTACTACCCAGCGAACGTGGCGGAGGGCGAGCCGGCCGGCGGAGACCGGCAGGCTTACGTCAGCTCCGCCTTCGGCGACATCTTCGACGTGCTCGTCGCCTCCGAGCAGCACGCCTCGGCGCTCGAAGCTTACCGCGCGCTCGTCGTCGGCGGGCGCGTCGAGTGGAGTCCCGGCTTCGCGGAGCGTCTGCGAAACTACGTGCGCGCGGGCGGCACGCTCGTCCTCAACGCGGCGCAGGCACGGGGGCTGCCGGAAGATTTGCTCGGCGTGCGGCTGACGAACTCGTCGGCCGAGTCGGACGACGCGAAGTGTCTTTCGCCCGGCGAGCCGGCGGCCGACATGCGAGGCTCCGTCTTCCGCTACACGCGCGTCGAGCCGCGCACCGCTAAGGCTCTGATCGAAACGACGGGCGGCGACGCGCTCGTGACCGTCAACCAAGTCGGCCGCGGGCAGGTCGTCTTCGTCGCCGTCCCCGATCTGCTCGCCCTCGACGAGCGCATCGCCGCGCCGGCCGCGCACGCCCTCGTCCACCTGCTCGCGGAGGCGACGCCCGTCCGCGTCGAGGGCGACGTGCAGCACCTCGTCAACCGCACGCCGACCGGCTGGGTCGTCACCGTCTTCAACAACGACGGCGTAGACAAGCCGCAGCAGGGCATGGCCCGCGTCGACCGCCGCGCCGCCCGCGCCGTCGCGCTCGGCCTGCGCTCGCGCGAGATCGCCTCGGCGCGCGAGTGGACGGCCGAGGCGATGCTCGCCGTCACGAAAGACGCGCAGGGGCGCGCGTCCGTCCGTCTCGACGTTCCGCCCGGCGGCGTGCGCGTCGTCGAATTAGTCGAACGGCGTTGACGCGCTGACAGAAGCGCGGCGTTGCATTCGGCGCGGCAGTTCCTTTAGCATGGCGCGGCTTTGAGTCGATCGTCGGGGCGAGCGAGGTGACGGGGATGAAGGTTGCGCGCAGGTGGCTCATCAGCGGCGACGTGCAGGGCGTCGGCTACCGCTTCTTCGCGCAGCGCGCGGCGGCGCGCCATCAGGTCGTCGGCTACGTGCGCAACCTCGCGGACGGCCGCGTCGAGGTGCTCGCCGAAGGCCCGCAGGAATCGGTCGAGGGCTTCAAGCACGACCTCGCCGCCGGCCCCGCGCAGGCCCGCGTCGAGCAGCTCGACGAACTCAGCGTCGAACCCACAGGCTCGTACGGCACATTCAGGATAGAGAGGTGAGAAGTAGCTGTTAGCTGTCAGCTATTAGCTATTAGCCAGAACGCGCGGGCGGCCTTGAATCCGAGCCGTCGGCCGCGGGCAGGCTAAGCACTCAAAAGCTAACAGCTAACAGCTAATCGCTAACAGCTAATCATGGACGATCTCAAGCAACTCATCCGCGAGGTGCCCGACTTCCCGAAGCCGGGCATCAACTTCTACGACATCACGACCTTGCTCAAGCACCCGGAAGGGCTGCGCAAGACCGTCGACGCGCTCGCCAAGTCGTTCGAGGGCGAGCGCGTGGACACGGTCGTCGGCATCGAGGCGCGCGGCTTCATCTTCGCGCCCGCGCTCGCCTACCACCTCGGCGCCGGCTTCGTCCCCGTCCGCAAGCCGAAGAAGCTGCCGGCCGAGTGCGTCTCCATCTCCTACGACCTCGAATACGGGCAGGACACTTTGGAGATGCACCGCGACGCCGTCGGCCAAGGCCACCGCGTCCTCGTCGCGGACGATCTGCTCGCCACCGGCGGGACGGCCAAGGCGGTCTGCGACCTCGTCGAGAAACTCGGCGGCACGGTCGCCGGCCTCGGCTTCGTCGTCGAACTCGAATTCCTCCCCGGCCGGCGGAAACTCGAAGGCTACGACGTGCGCTCGCTCATCAAGTACCAGTCTTAGGGTGCTCGGGCGGCGCGGCCGGACAACTGGACTGCGGGCGCGGGCGTCTGTTACTTTCACGGCTCACGCTCCCGTAGCTCAGTTGTATAGAGCGTCCGCCTCCTAAGCGGAAGGTCGCTGGTTAGAGTCCAGCCGGGAGCACCAGAATTGATCGGCGGGCGGGGGCTGCGGACAGCCCCCTTTTCTTTCGCCGTGCGCGCGCCGCGACAAAAGTCTTGTCGCGCCGGAGCGACTGCGTTTAGAATCCCGTTCGCTTGGCGTTCGCCCGAAAAAATTAGACGAGCCGAGGGAGGGAATCGTGAGCACAGTCGTCGAGCAGTTTTACTACCCCGACCGCAGCGTCAAGGTCTCGTGCCCGCTGTTCATGGCCTCCGTGTCGGCGGGCTTCCCGTCGCCGGCCGAGGACTACATCGAGGGCCGGCTCGACCTCAACCGCCACCTCGTCAAGCACCCCGCCGCGACCTTCTTCGTCCGCGTCGCCGGCGACTCGATGATCGACGCCGGCATCCACCCCGGCGACATCCTCGTCGTGGACCGCGCAGTCGAGCCGGCGGACGGCCGCGTCGTCATCGCGGTCATCGACGGCGAGTTGACCGTCAAGCGCATCGCGCAGCGCGGGGGCCGCCTCTACCTCGTCGCCGACAACAGCCGCTACGCGCCCCTCGAAATCATCGAGGAGATGGAGTTCGAAATCTGGGGCGTCGTCACCACGGTCATCCACCACCTCTGACGCGAGAGCGAGGCGCACAACGCGCGCGTCCCGCCGTCTTCGCGCTCGTCGGTCGCGACGAGTTCTCCGTCTCGAACGAGCGCCCCCGCGCCGCGCCACCCGCCGGGCCGAGCCGCTGCGCCTCCGGCCCTCCCGAGCAAATGAAAAAGCCCCCCGCACGCGGGAGGGCTTTCGAAGCTGACGAGGGCGGCTAGTGGGTCTCGAACCCACGACCTCAAGATCCACAATCTTGCGCTCTAACCGACTGAGCTATAGCCGCCGCAAATTTTCTGACGCCGCCCATAGTAGCGAAGCCGCGCGACTCTGACAAGCGCACACCGGGCGTCGTTCGAGAACGTGAGCGCGGCGGTGTCCGACGGCTGTCCGCCGTCCGTGGAATTGACGCCCCCGGCAGGGCTCGAACCTGCGACCTACGGCTTAGAAGGCCGTTGCTCTATCCGACTGAGCTACGGGAGCACGTATCTCGCTCGGGCGCGGCGATGTTATCATGCGGGCCGGCGAGTACGTCAAACGGGGTGACGGGATGGACAAGCGAAAGAGTCAGGTGCGTTGGGCGGCGTTGCTGACCGCGACGGTGATCGCCACCTACCTGTGTTGGCTGATGCTGCGGCCGTTCGTGGACGTGCTGGCGTGGGCCACCGTCCTCGTCATCCTCTTCTACCCCGTCCACCGCAGGCTGGTCGCGCGCACCGACCGGCCCGCGACGAGCGCCATCGTCTCGTGCGTGCTCGTCATCCTCGTCATCCTGATCCCGCTCACCCTGATCACGCTGGCGCTGGTGCGCGAGTTCTCCGGCGCGGCGCAGGGCCTGCAACAGTTCGCCGCCGGCCTGCTCGATCCGAACTCGCCGACGACGGGGCGGCTGCTCCGTTGGATCAGCCCCTACGTCGACATCGAGCAGCTCCGCAACCCCGACTCGATCCGCGGCCTCGTCGAGCGCGTGAGCGGGTCGCTCGCGCAGAGCACGGTGGGTCTGGTGGGCGGCGCGGTCGGGGCGGTCGTGCAGATCTTCTTCATCATCTTCACGATGTACTACCTGTTCCGCGACGGCGACCGGATCATCGGCGGGCTGTCCGACGTGCTGCCGCTCGAAACCGCGCAGAGCGAGGAGATTTTCGCGCGGACGAAGGAGGTGATCGGCGCGAGCGTTTACGGCACGCTCGTCATCGCCGCCGTCCAAGGCACGCTCGGCGGGCTGGCCTTCTGGGCGCTGGGCCTGCCGTCGCCCCTCGTCTGGGGCGTGGTGATGACGTTCATGTCGCTCATCCCGATGGCCGGCTCGTTCGTCGTGTGGGTCCCGGCGGCCCTGTATCTGGCGGCGACGGGGCAGTGGTGGCAGGCCGGCCTCCTCACCTTCTGGGGCGCGCTCGTGATCGGGTCGATAGACAACTTCCTGCGGCCGAAGCTGGTCGGCGAGCGCACGAAGCTGCACGAGCTGCTCATCTTCTTCGCGGTGCTCGGCGGCTTGCAGGTCTTCGGCGTCCTCGGCCTCGTCCTCGGCCCCGTCATCCTCGCCATCACACTCGCCCTCTTCGACGTGGTGCGCCACGCCGGGCGGCCCGTCGGCGAACCCTTGCGCGGCGAACTGCTCGTGGAGAAGACCGACGTGAGCGACGAGGGCGACGGGCGGGCGGCGGCCGACCCGCCGGCCGCGAGTCGCGTCTAGGCGAAAGACTGACGAGGGCGCGCGTGAATGCGGCGCGGGGGTGACGCCGACGGCGGGCGGGCGAGCGAGCGATGAGCGACGAGGAGCGGAACCCGTGGAAGACTCTCTCGACGCGGCCGATCTACGACAACCCGTGGATCGGCGTGCGCGAGGACGCGGTCGTCCACCCGAACGGCGAGCACGGAATTTACGGCGTCGTCCACTACAAGAACAAGGCCGTCGGCGTCCTGCCCGTCGAGGACGGACACATCCACCTCGTCGGCCAGTACCGCTATCCGCTCGGCAGGTATTCGTGGGAGATCCCCGAAGGCGGCTGCCCGGAGGGCGAAGACACGCTGTCGGCCGCGCGCCGCGAGTTGGAAGAGGAGACGGGCCTGCGCGCGCGCCGCTGGCGCAAGATGGGCGAGGCGCACCTCTCGAACTCGGTCTCGGACGAGTTGGCCGTCTGGTACGTCGCGACCGAACTTGAGCAAGGGGAGGCGCGGCCCGAAGCCAGCGAGCAACTCGTGGTCAGGCGCGTGTCCGTAGAGCAGGCGATTAGGATGGCGCTCACGGGCGAGATCACGGACGCGCTCAGCCTCATCGCGCTGATGCATTACAGGCTGACGGGCGCGGCCGAAGGGTGAGGGCGGCCGGCGCGAAACTGTCAGTTGCGGCCGGGCGACTGAATCGGGCGGTGAACAAGAGGCGACTACTGAAAAAGGAGCAGGCCGCCGATCTCCGAGATCGGCGGCCTGTCGCTCCCGGCCCGGCCGGGATTTACGAAAAACTTAAGCGGCGTAGCGGTCGTCAACCGTCACGGACTCGGCAAAAACTCGACGGCCGTTGAGCGCGTCGTCGATGATCTCGCGCACGGCGGCCACGTCCGGGTTCACGTCCATCCGGTCGCAGGCGCGCAGGTGGCGCAGGATGCCCTCGGTCGCGATGTCGAGGGCCGCGCCCGTTAGCTTGGAGTAACGACGGGCCTGAATGTGGTCGATCAGTTTAAGCCGCTCCTCAAGCGGCAGCGTCACGTTGAAAGTCACTTTAACTCCTGCTCCTTTTCCGTCCGCCGCTGTCTGGCGGGTATTCGGCACTATGAAAGCTGAATTTAGATGTCCGACACATCCCGTTGGATGTGTTTTCGTTTCAATTCTCCGAAAAAAGGCGGTCTAGTCTCTGACGGTTCAGACCGCTGCCAGCAAGCCGGAGAAACTCGGAGGCCAAGAAAAGGGGATTGTAATTCAACTCGTGAAAAATTTCTAGAACTTTTTTCGGCCGGGGGGACGAGACAGGCGGCGGCGGTAAAACGCTGAAAGGCCAAGTTTTACCGGGACGGGTCGGTGCAAAACATGAGACGGGGCGGGGCAGCTTCAGGCGGGCGGGCGAGGTGGCAGGCTGATAGGCCGGAGAGAGGCGGGACGTTCGGACGGGCGCGCGTCGGCGTTTGCGAGTCGTTCGGGAGACGACCTGTCACGACTCGCAAGCGGCACACGCGCGCCCGTCTTCACGTTCGAGATTACGTTCAGGGGTGCTACTTCTTGGGCACGACGGTGTCTTTGATGCCTTTGCCGAGGCGGAATTTCAGCGTCGTTTTGGCCGGAATCTGGATGGTCTCGCCCGTCTGCGGGTTGCGCCCCTCGCGCGCCTTCCGCTCGGAGAGGACGAGTTTGCCGAAACCGGGCAGGGCGAACTCGCCGTTCGACTTCACCTCGGTGCTCGCCAGATTCGCCAGCTCGTCGAAAAACTCCTTCACCTGCGCGCGCTTGAGGCCGGTCTTGTCGGCGAAGTGGTTGAAGACCTCCGACTGTGTCATGCGCTTCTTGCCTTCTTTGGTCGCCATGTCGAAGTGTGGATACCTCCTGCAAACTAGGAAAAAATGGGAAATCGTGCAGGTGGAGGTATATCACACACGAGACCCCCGCGTCTGCAAAAAAAAGGGGAAAACGGCTAATTTTTCCGAAAACAACAGTTTCGGGAGAGTTCCCGGACACGGCTGCGGCCGACGCCCCGATTACGGACGCGGCCCGGATTCCGCGCCCTCGAATTGCCGCCTTGTTGCGCCGACGAACTCGCAAGCCACGTCCCGTGTCGGGCGGGCCCGAGGCCCGCGTTCAGAGTTTTCCTCTTACCGGCCGACGCCGTTCTGCTGTAACATCCGGCCGCTCCGTGCCCGCGGTTTGACACCGAACACAATTTGACCGAAAGGAAGCCCACCATGAGAGAAAGGCCCGACGCTCTGTCAGGCTTTGCGGCGCGGCTGTGCGTCACGGCCTGCGCGCTCCTGCTAGCGGCCGGCGCGCTCCACGCGCAGACCGTTCAGCCGACCCCGCAGACCTCGACGATGGCACAGCCTTCGCCCTCGTCCGCGCCGCCCCCCAGCCCGACGCCGACGCCCGTCAACTGGTCGCCAGACCCGCTGCTCCGACGCTTCGTCTGGCGCGGCATCGGGCCGGCCAGCATGGGCGGGCGCATCGACGACGTCGCGGTCGTCGAGTCGAACCCGTACACCATCTACGTCGGCTTCGCCACGGGCGGCGTCTGGAAGACCGTGAACAACGGCACGACGTGGACGCCGATCTTCGACACCTACTCCGTCGCCTCGATCGGCGACATCGCAATCGCGCCCTCCGATCCCAACACGGTCTGGGTCGGCACGGGGGAGCCGAACAACCGGCAGAGTTCGAGCTTCGGCGACGGCATCTACAAGTCAACGGACGGCGGCAAGACCTTCGCTCACATGGGGCTGCGCGACACGCAGACGATTGCCCGCATCGTGATCGACCCGCGCGACCCGGACACGGTTTACGTCGCCGCGGTCGGCCACCTGTTCGGGCCGAACAAGGAGCGCGGCGTCTTCAAGACGACCGACGGCGGGCGCACGTGGGCGATGGTCAAGTTCGTCGACGAGGACACCGGCTTCATCGACATGGCGATGGATCCTTCGGACAGCAAGACGCTCTACGCCGCGTCGTACCAGCGCCGCCGCACCTCCTGGGGCTTCAACGGCGGCGGCCCCGGCAGCGGCATCTGGAAGACGGCGGACGCGGGCCGCACTTGGCGCAAGCTCGAAGGCGCGGGGCTGCCCGAAGTGAAACCGCTCGGCCGCATCGGCCTCGACGTTTCGCGCTCGAACCCGAACGTCATTTACGCGCAGATCGAGGTCGGCGCGAGCACCGGCACGGGCGGGGAAGAACCCGTCGTCGCGCAGGCCACGCCCACTCCCGTGCCCGGCACGTCGCCGTCGCCGTCCGCCTCGCCGAGTCCGCAGGCGTCGCCCACGCCCGCGCCACTCAATCCGAAACGCTCGGGTGTCTGGCGTTCTGACGATAAGGGCCGGACGTGGCGTCACGTCAGTAACGAGAACAACCGCCCGATGTACTACAGCAAGATTCGCGTCGATCCGCGAAACCCGGAGACGGTTTACGTCGGCGGCCTGAACCTGAGCAAGTCAACGGACGGCGGCAAGACTTTCCGTTCGCTCCAGCCCAACATCCCGCACAGCGACCACCACGCGATCTGGATCGACCCCGCGAACAGCAACCACCTCATCGACGGCAACGACGGCGGCCTCATCTTCTCCTACGATCAAGGCGAGACGTGGGAGTACGTCAACACGATCCCGGCCGCGCAGTTCTACGCCGTCTCGGCCGACATGCGCCGGCCCTACTACGTCTACGGCGGCCTACAGGACAACGGCTCGTGGGGCGCGCCCTCCGCGACGCGCTCGAACGCCGGGATCACCAACGCCGACTGGTTCCGCGTCGGCGGCGGCGACGGCTTTTACACGCAGAACGATCCGACCGACCATCTGACCGTTTACGCCGAGTCGCAGAACGGCGCGATGCAGCGGCTCGACATGCGCACGGGCCGCAGCACGAGCATCCGCCCGCGCGGCCCGCAGCAGCGCCGCGGCCCCGGCGGCGGC
>DATCVD010000002.1:0-2275 GCA_036567125.1 Pyrinomonadaceae bacterium
CGGCCTGTCAGGGCCGGGCCGGCGTGGGCGTCGGCGCGGGCGTCTCGACGAAGAGCATGTTGAGCACCTCGGCCATGCGGTAGCCGGCGAGCGCGATGCGGCGCTCGGAGATGCGCCGCGCCTCCGCGACGTACTCGGCTGACGGCGTGCCGCCCTCGGCCACCTTCGCGTAGGCGAACTCGCGCGCGATGCGGTTGCTCTCCTCGACCCAGCGCAGCGGCTCGGTCTCGCGCGCCTCCGGCATCGACTCGAAGGGGTGCGCCTTCATCAACTCGTCGGCCCACGCGCGGATCTGCGCGCGGCCGCGCTCGTCGAGCGGGCGGCGCGGGCCGTCGCCGCCGAAGCGGCCGGCGGCGGCGTCCCAGAAGAAGTGGAGGTTGCGGACGCGCGCGTCGGCCGGGTAGGTGATCGAGAAGCCGTTGCCGCCCGCGTCGCCGTCGGGGTTCTTCGCGGAGTAGCGCGTGGCGGCGTGCAGGGGCTGGTGCACGTCGCCGACGAGGTGGTAGAGGAAGCCGAGCGTTTCGGCGTCGCGGCGGTCGTTGCGCCCCGCGCCCCGCAGCGTGTTGATCGCCCAGTTGATCCGGTCGAGGACGTTCGTGGGTTCGGGGCCGACGTTGGTGCGCGCCGGGATGCCGTCGAAGACGGGCCGGTAGTTGATGTAGTGCCACGGGTCGTACTCGTCGTTGAGCGAGTCGCCCCGGAAGTCGTCCATCCAGACGGCGATGGTGACGGGGTCGTAGGTCTTCTCGCAGGTCTGCGCGGTGTAGTAGCCGGCGCAGAGGTGGATGAGCGGCCGGCGGTTCGGCGGCGGGACGAGCAGCCGGTCGACGCGGGCCTTCGCCGCGGGCGTCAGCCTGAGGTACGCGATCTGCGCCGTCAGCATGTGGCCCGTGTCGTGCCACGCCAGCGCGCGCGCGGGCATGAGCGAGAGCGAAGCGGCGGCGAGCAAACAGGTCAGAACTTTTTTCATGCCGTGACTCCGAAATCAGAGAGGAGCTATTAGCTAACAGCTAATAGCTAACAGCTAACAGCTTC
The DNA here is from genome assembly GCA_036567125.1 of Pyrinomonadaceae bacterium. Taxonomy (GTDB): domain Bacteria; phylum Acidobacteriota; class Blastocatellia; order Pyrinomonadales; family Pyrinomonadaceae; genus JAIVGV01. Next base: position 1,036 of record DATCVD010000002.1, read on the forward strand.
CTTCATCGGTAAATCAACGCCTTCGCGCGGGCGCGGCGGAACTCGTCGAGGCGCGGCTGCCACGAGCGCGCGATCTCGTCGGCCGACTCGCCGCGCTTGAGGCGTTCGAGCGTGTCACTGTTGACGAGCAGGCGCGCGTAAGAGTCAACCTTCCAGTCGTCGGCGTGGAGCCGCCGGAGCGCGACGGCGATCTCGACGCCCGCCAGCACCGGCCGGAACTGCGCCCGATCCGTGACGACCAAGTTGACGCCGCCGCACTCCTGCCCCTGAAAGGCGGACGCGCGCGGCGTGAAGCGGACGGGCACGAAGCGCACGCCCGCGAGGTTGCGGCCGTTCAGGTGCGCGGCCAAGCGCTGCCCGTCGAGCCACGGCGCGCCGACGACTTCGAACGGCGTGTCCGTGCCGCGCCCGACCGAGACGTTCGTCGTCTCAAGCAGCCCGACGCCGGGGTAGAGCGTCGCCTCGGTGAGGCTCCGCATGTTCGGCGAGGGGTTGACCCACGTCTGCCCCGTCGCGTCGAACCACATCCCGCGCCGCCAGCGTTCCATCTCGACGACGCGGAGGTCGCAGCCGATCTTCCGCTCCTCGTTGAAGAGCCGCGCCAGTTCGCCGACCGTCATGCCGTGGCGGACGGGGATCGCGTGGTGCGCCGTGAAGGAGAGCTTGTCGGCGTCGGCGACCGGGCCTTCCACTTCGAGTCCGTTGATCGGGTTCGGCCGGTCGAGCACGAAGACGGGCTTGCCCGCCTTCGCGGCCTCCTCCATCACGAGGCCGAGCGTCGAGATGTAGGTGTAGAAGCGCGCGCCGATGTCCTGCATGTCGAAGACGAGGGCGTCGAGTTCTTTCAAATGCTCGGCGCGCGGCCGGCGCGTCTCGCCGTAGAGCGAGTAGACGGGGAGGCCCGTCCGCTCGTCCTTCGAGTCGGAAACTTTATCGTCCGACTGCCCGCGGATGCCGTGCTCCGGCGAAAACAGGGCGACGAGCTTGACGTTCGCCGACGCGGGCGCTTCGCGCAGCACGTCGATGGTCGGGCGGCCGCGCCGGTCGCGCCCCGTGTGGTTCGTGATGAGGCCGACTCTGAGGCCCGCGAGTTGTTTGAAGTCGTCGCGCGCGAGCACGTCGATGCCGTTCAAGACCTCGGCGTCGGCGGGCGGCGGAAGCTGCGCGGCGTTCGCGCTGTTGGCCTGCGCCGTCACGCGCGCGAGGCTGACCAAGACCTCCGCGGCGAAGCGCGCCGACT
>DATCVD010000003.1:0-3427 GCA_036567125.1 Pyrinomonadaceae bacterium
CGACGCGACGCGCGGCCGACCCCCTGCTCTTGCTGCGTCCCGAAGGCTGCGGCGTCCTGCACGGGCGCGAGTTTAACAGAGCGCGAGAGCGCACGTCATCGCGCGCCCGCGACGAACGTTCCCACGCGCCCGCGACGAACGTCTGCGCGCGCCCGCGGCGTCAGTCAGTGCGTGGCGGCGGCGGCCTTCCGGGGGGGCTGAAAAATTTTTTCGAGGACGTTCGTCGCGGTCGTGGCGTGCGTCAAATCGTTTACCGGATCGACGCAAAAAGACGGGATTTGTCACGCCCGCGGTGACAAAATTTGTCGCCGTGTCACCCGCGGGCGACTCGTCGTCAACGGAGGGCGACAAGAAGGGGCGTGGGCGCGGTTTAAAGACGGAAGGCGCGAATCTGTCGCGGAAACAACTTTTGCCCCAAAAGCGGGAGAACCCGGCTGGGAGCCGGGTTCTTGCATGTAGGGTAGATAGGTTGGGACGCTCGGCGGGCGGCTGGCGTAGCGGCAGGCCACGCTCAGAGATGAGAAGGCGGCGGGGTCACGGGTCAACTGCTTCCGTGCTTGCCGACTTTACCTAAAGCAGTTCGCGTGCCACGCTCTGGAAGACGCGCGGGGTCGTTCCAGTTTTCGCCACGCCCCGACGCCCCTCACTCCTCCGGCTCGACCTCAAGCCAGTGGCCGCCCGTCCCCACGACGCGCACGCGCGGGCACTCGTCGCGCGTGAGTGTGCGACCGTTGCGCGAACGCGCCGGCCACACCTCGCCCGCGACGAGCACCGCGCCGTCGGGCCGCAAGTCGCGCTCGACCGTCGCCACGCGCCCGATCAACTTCACGTCGCCGCGCGCGCCCTGCTTGTGCCGCCTCGAAGCGACGGCGAGGGCGGCCGCGGCCGCGGACGCGACGACGACGAGGAATGCGACGACTATCAGCGAGAGCATCTTCGGCGCTAGCGACTAAGGAAGATCACTGTTACGAACCGCAACGCGCGGCCGGTCGGCCGGGCGGCGGCAAAATCGAAAGCGCGGCCGCTCCGTTAGAGTAGCCGCGCTTTCGCGTCTTCGCGTCTCAAACTCTCGCCCGCCGCTTCAGCGCGCGCCGGTCTCGACCTGCCGGTAGAGCGCGAGCGCGTCCTGATGGTTCGGGTCGAGTTGGATGGCCGTGCGCGCGTGGACGAGCGCCTGCGCGCGGTCGCCCTTCTCCAAGAAGATGCGGCCCAAGAGGACGTGCGCGTCGACCGACTTCTGGTTCGACCAGAAGAGCGCGGCCTTGAGCGAGCTGATCGCGCGCTGCAAGTCGCCCCGCCGGGTGTGGACGCGGCCGATGTAGAGGTGCGCCTCGGCGTTCATCGGCTCGATCATCAGCACGCGGTTGAGTTCGGGCAGCACCTCGTCGTCTTGGCCCGCGGCGTAGAGTTTGCGCGCGCGCTCCAGCAGGTCTTCCGCCTTCGGCCCCGTTGACTCGACGACCGCCTCGCGCTGGCTGATCGCCTCGGCCACGTCGAACGCCTCCGCCACGCGCACCCCGACCTCCGCGACCGTCTGCGACTTCTGCCAGTTGGTCTGGAGCGCGGCGTAGGTCTTGAGATACCGGCGCGCCTCGTTGTCGGCGGCGGCGGCGGCCTCGGCTTGGCCCGCGCGTTCGAGCGCCTTCGAGTAGAGGAAGAACGCCTCGCCGTCGCGCGGGCTGATGGTCAGCACGCCGCGCAGGTGATCGGCCGCCTCGGCGAACTTGCCCGACAGGAAGAGCGCGTAGGCGTAGTTGTAGAGCACGGCCGCGTCGTCCGGCTCGGTCTCCTTCGCGCGGCCCAGCAGTTCGATGGCCTGTTTGAGCAGGCGGTCGCGCTCGGCCGCGTCCTTCTCGTCGCGCGCGGCCTGCAAGGAGATCGCGCCCGCGTTGTTGTAGACGCCGGTCATCGGCGCGGCCGAGGTGAGCGGGATGAGCGCGCCGAGCGCGGCCTTGAGGTCGTTCTGCCGCCAGTGCGCGAGGCCGGCGTAGAAGGCGGCCTCGGCGTAGTGCGAGTCGCCGCGCTTGAGTTTCGAGTAGTGCTCGGCCGCGTCCTTCCACTTGCCCTGCCTGAGGTTCAGGTTGCCCAACTCGAACGCGGCGTCGGCGTAGGTCTCGCCCGCGTGGACTTTGGCGTACTCCTTCTGCGCGTTCTGCAAGTAGTTCGAGCGCATCTCCGCGCTGTCGGTCATCACGCCCTTGACGAAGCTCTCGAAGGCGCGCGGCGGGACGCGGTTGGCCTTCTCCAGCACGTCGTTTAAGGAGACGGTCAGCGCCGCCGGATCGCGCTGGTAGAGAATCTGGTAGGCGAGCGTGCCCTGCATCTTTTGCAGGTTGACGAGCGCGCCGCCGAAGTCGAACTGGTACTGCCACTGCTGGCCCTTGTTCACGTCGATGACGCGCGCCGTGCCGCTGACCTCGGCCGGCACTTTCTCGTCCTGCGACCCCTTGACCGTGTACTGGCCGATGACGACGAGCGAGGCGCGGGCCTCGCGCGCGATCTTGATCGCCGTGGCGCGCGACGGCACGGTCGTGAGCGGCAGCCGCAGCTTTTGATAGACCAGCTCGCGCTCGTCGGTCGAGATCACGCGCAGGCCCGGGATGCGGAAGAAGTCGGAGAGGGCGTCGGCGAAGCTCGGCCCGATCCAGTTGTGCTCGCGCTGCGCGGTCGTGTTCTCGAAGGGCAGGATGATGACGGAGTCGCCCGCGGGCGTCGTCTGCGCGCGGGCTGCGGCGGGCGCGGCGGCGACGAGGGCGGCGAGCGCGAGGGCGGCGAACTTAAATCTTCTCGGCATCGGGATCATTCCACAGGTTAAAACTAAGGGTGCGCGAACGGGGCCGGGCCGCGAAGTGGGTAGTCTGTCACCCGGCGGCGCGCCGGCGCAAGGCGGCAAGAGCGCCGCACGAGACGCCGAGAATGGATGCGGCGCGGGTAATCTGCGTTGCTACGTTTAACTTAGGGGCGGGCCGCGGGGGCTAAAACCTGAGCTTGTAGCCGGGGTCGCCGGGCGCGAGGCCGTCCACGCGGACGACCTTGACGGCGGGATCGACTTCGCTGGCCGGCAGGTAGGCGAGCGCGCCGGGCACGTTCGAGACGAAGCGCAAAACGTCCGCCGTCGCGGCCATCTCGCGCGGCTGCTCCAGCGCCTGCTCGGTGAACTTGGCGCGCAGGAAGTGGGCCTGATAGTCCTGCTCGCGCCGCATGTCGAGCGCGACCTGCAAGAGCGCCGCCCGCTCCGGCCGCCCCGCCGCGATCATCACGGCGCGCACCTTCTGCTTCGTCGGCCAGTTGGTGCGCTCGGAGAGGAAGTACTCGCGCAGCTCCGCGAGCGACAGGTTCTCCGTCGGGTTCGACCTGTGCACGATGACGGCCAGCGTCCGCTGCTGCGGCGCGACGGCCGGGACGGCGTGCGGCGCGGCGTGGCGCG
>DATCVD010000004.1:0-15994 GCA_036567125.1 Pyrinomonadaceae bacterium
CTGCCGGCGAGGGGCGTTTGCGAAACCGGGGCGGCCGCAAAGTGCCCGTTACAGTTTGAAATTCTAGGCCACGGCGGCGGCGCGGTCAAAACGCGGGCCGCCCGCGCGCCAAAGTACACGCGCGGCGGGAACCGAAGTTCCGCGCCGCGCGTGACAGGGAGAGGTGGGGAGAGAGGGGGATGGTTGACGTGTGGATCGAAGTCAGACCTGTTGGTCGCGCTGCCGTTTGTCCGGTTGGTGATGGGCGGCGCGCCTTGCGAGTCTGCGGGCGTCGCCCGAGGGCTGCTGTTGTGCTGTCGCAGGGAATGGAAACTCTCATTGGGCGAGGGTTTCCAAAAAGGCGGGGCGGCTGATCAGCCGGCGGCGGCGAAGGCCCGGCGCAAGTGTTCGGGGACGGGGACGGCGCGGCGCGTGTCGAGGTTCATCGCCGCGTGCACTTGGCGCGAGCGCGCGCAGAGCGTCGAGTCCGACGCGCGCCGCGCCGCGTACTCGAAGTCGACGGAACTCGTGCCGACGCGCGCGACCGCGACTTCCACGTCGGCCTCGTCGCCGTAAAAGAGCGGCGCGAAGAACTCGGCCTCGACCTTGACGGTGGGAAAACCCAGCCGCTCCCCGGCCATCAGCCGCGCGTAGCTCACGCCGGCGCGCGCCGCGAAGAACTCCTCCATCGCCGCGTGGAAGTAGTGGAAGATGACCGGGTAATAAACCATCCCGGCCGGGTCTGCGTCGCCGAAGCGGACGGTGATGCGCGCGGAGAAGGGCATGGCGGGGCGCGGATCGTGAATCGTGAATCGTAAATCGTTAATCGTGAATCGTGAATGGACGTGCTGGTCGGGCCGGGCTGTTCCGTTAAGGTCGGGAGGTATTCAAACGATTTACGATTCACGATTCACGATTCACGATTCACGTCTTTCAGTTTCTTGCGATCAATCTTGCCGCGGTCGTTCTTCGGGAGCGAGGGGGCGAACTCGATCCAGCGCGGGTACTTGTAGAGGGCGAGGCGGGATTTGACGAACTCTTTGAGTTGCTCGGCCAACTCGTCGTCCGCCGCGCGGCCTTCGCGCGGGACGACGAAGGCTTTGGGCTTGACCAGCCCGTCGCCCGCGTCGTAGCCGACGACCGCGCACTCGACCACGGCCTCGTGTTGCAGCAGGCAGGCCTCGATCTCGACGGGCGCGACGTAAACGCCGGAGACCTTGAGCATGTCGTCCGTGCGGCCGTGATACCAGTAGTAGCCGTCGGGATCGACGTGGAACTGATCGCCCGTGGTGCACCAGTCGCCCGCGAAGGTCTCTTTGGATTTCTCGTGCGCCTGCCAGTAGCAGAGCGCGGCCGAGTCGCCGCGGACGCGGAGCGTGCCCATCCCGCCGGCCGGGACTTCGCGCCCCTCGGCGTCAACGATCCGCGCCTCGTAGCCTTCGACGACGCGGCCGAGGCTGCCGGGCTTCACGTCGCCGGGCCGGTTCGTGATGTAGATGTGGAACATCTCGGCCGAGCCGATGCCGTCCAAGATTTCCACGCCGAAGGTTCGCATCCAGCGCTCGTACAACTCGACGGGCAGCGCCTCGCCGGCCGAGAGGCAGAAGCGCAGGGACGACAAGTCTCTCGCGGCCGCGCCTTCGAGGTTGAGCATCCCGTTGATCATCGTCGGCACGCTCGTCAGGATCGTCGGGCGGTAGCGCTCGATCACCTCGAACAGCTTTTCGGGCGTCGAGCGCTCCCGAAAGAGCGCGGTCGCGCCGCCGACGGCGAAGGGGAACAGCAGGTTCGTCCCCGTCGCGTAGCCGAAGAAGAGTTTGGGGACGGAGACGGTCAGATCGTCTTCCGAGACGCCGAGCACGCGCTTGGCGTAGCACTCGGTGTTGAAGGGCAGGTCGTGGTGGAGGTGAACCGCGCCCTTCGGGTGGCCGGTCGAGCCGGAGGTGAAGAGCCAGATGGCGATGTCGTCGCGGTGCGTGTCGGCGCGCGCGCACTCGTCCGGCTCCTGCTCGACGACCTCGGCGAACGGCAGGAAGTCGCCGTGCTCTCGTCCTACGACGAGGACGCTGCGCAGGTGCTTCGCGTCGGCCACCGCCTCCGAGAAGTTCGCCAGCAGCGACTCGTGGATGACGGCGACGCGGGCGCGCGTGTATTCGAGGTAGTACCCGTAGTCGGCCGCCGGCAGCAGCGGGTTGACCATCGTGATGACGCCGCCGACGCGCGACGCGCCGAACCAAGTCCAGACGAATTCGGGGCAGTCGGGCAGGGCGATGAGCACGCGGTTCTCCTCGTGCAGCCCCAGCTCGCGCAAGGCGTTGCCCGTTTGGTTCGAGCGGCGGACGGCGTCGCCGTAGGTGAACGTCTCGTCCTCGAAGTGCAGGCAGACCTTGTTCTCGCGCCCCTCCTCGACGTTGTGGTAGAGGAAGTAGTCGCTCATGTTGAAGCGTTCGGGGAACTCGACTCGCATCTCTCTCCTCTCGTCAGGCGTCGCGCCGCGCGCGCAGCGAGAACATGTGCGGGAGCAGGCCCATCGGGCCGCGGACGCGCCCCTTGCCCGGCTCGAACTCTTCGACGTGCGCGTAGGCCGCGGCGTGCCAGACGTAGTCGAACTCGTGGACGTATTCGAGTCGCAGCCCGGCGCCGAGCACCGCGTTGACGACCTCGCTCAAGGGGTGCGGCCAGTTGTACTCGTCGTGCTCGAAGCCGGTCGCGTCGCGCGCGGCGTAGGAGCCGACGGCGCGCAACTCCAACGGGCGGGGCGCGGGGAAGTAGGGGTAAGCGAATCGCCCGCCCGCGTCGTCGAGCATCTCGAAGAGCGGGTGGAACTCGACGATGTAGAAGAAGCCGCCGGGCTTTAAAAAGTGCGCGACGACTTCGGCCCAACGGCCGAGGTCGGGCAGCCACGCGAGCACGCCGTAGGAGGTGAAGACGACGTCGAAGCGTTCGTCCCCGAGCGCCTGCGGGAGATCGTAAACGTTCGAGCGGACGAAATGGGCGGGGATGCTTAAGTCGGCCGCGAGCAGGCGGGCGAGGTTGATCGCCTCGTCGGAGAAATCGACGCCGGTGACCCGCGCGCCGAGACGCGCCCACGAGAGCGTGTCCTGCCCGAAGTGGCATTGGAGGTGGAGCAGGGACTTGCCCCGCACGTCGCCGACCTCCTCGACCTCCAGCGGCTTCAGGGACGAGCGGCCGGCCTTGAAGGATTCGAGATCGTAGAAGTCGGAGTGCTCGTGCAGCCGCGTCCAGCCGTCCCAGAGCGAGCGGTTCTTCTCAAGGTACTCGTTCAAAGCGCGTGTCCGCCGGAAAGATTTTGATCAGGATTGCGGGCCGGCGAAGGGGCAGCCGGCCGAGCCGTGTGTGCGGTCGAGGTGCGTGCGCGCCTCCCAGAGTTCGGGGAAGAACTTCTGGTCGAGCGTGGTGCGGAGGTAGCCGACGCCCTCGCTCCCGCCCGTGCCGCGCTTCGTGCCGACCATCCGCTCGACCATGCGGACGTGGTGCGCGCGCCAGAGTTGAAAATACTCGTCGTGCGCGATGAGCGCCTCGGACAGCAGAAACTCCTCGCCGCGCTCCTCGAAGTGGGTCAGCACTTCGAGCACGGCGCGCGTGCGGCGGCCGTAGAGTTTCTGACGTTCTTCGTGCGAAAGCGACACGTCGTCGGCCGGGGCGTCCAAGCCGCGGCGGCGCAGGAAAGCGTAGAACTCGTCGGCGAGCGTCGGCGCGTCGAAGCGCGCGCGCAGCCGGCGGCTGGCGAACTCGTCCTCGCGGAAGTTGGAGATCAGCCCCTCGTCCTTCAGCCCCGACGCGAACTCGATCTCGCGGAACTGCATCGACTGGAAGCCGCTGGCCGGGTTCAACTGGTCGCGGAAGCCGAGGAAGCTGATCGGCGTCATCGTCTCAAGGACGTGAATCTGGTTGACGAGCACCTTCTCGATCTCGACGACGCGCGCGAGCGAGCGCGCCGCCGCGATGGCGCGCTCCTCGCGCAACTGCCGGCAGGCGGCGTCGATCTCGTGGAGCACCTGCTTGAACCACAGCTCGTAGGTCTGGTGGATCGTGATGAACAGCAGCTCGTCGTGGTGCACCGGGTCGGACAGACACTCCTGCAACCCGATCAGCTCGGCCACGCGCAGGTACTTGTTGTAGCTGAGGGGCGCGCCCCCGCCGTAAGTTTTGGACATAAATAGCTGTTAGCTGTCAGCCCTTAGCCGTCAGCCGCGCGGGCAATTCTTCTTTCAGGCTAACGGCCAATCGCTAGCCGCCAATAGCCCCTTTTTGCGGACAACCGGCCGCTCTTTAGAACGCCGCGCCGGCCGCCTCGTGGCGGGCGTAGGCGCGCTCCTCGACGACGCGGCGCATCTCGCCGACGGCCAGCTCAAGCTCCTCGTCCTTCGTGTAGAAGTGGGGCGAGAGCCTGATCCCCGCGCCGGGGCGGTAGTCGCAGATGATCTCGCGGCGGACGAGTTCGGCGGTGACGGCCGCCGCGTGCGGCAGGTCGACCGTGATCGTGCCGCCGCGCCGCGCCGGGTCGCGCGGGCTGGTGACTGTGAAGCCCGCGGCGTCGAGCAGCTCGATCAACCTCTGCGTCTGCCTCACGCTCTTCTCGCGGATCGCCCCGACGCCGATCTCGTTGACGACGCGGTAGCCCGAGCGCGCGGCGTAGAGCGCGGGGATCGCGGGCGAGCCGTGGAGGAAGCGCGCGATCCCTTCGGCGTAGCGGATCGGCGCGGCCTCGAAACTGAACGGCTGCTCGTGCGCCATCCAGCCCGTCACCTTCGGTTCGAGCTTGCCCCACCAGCGCGGGTGGACGTAGAGGTAGCCCGCGCCGGGGCCGCCGCAGAGCCACTTGACCGAGCCGCCCGTGCAGAAGTCAACGTCCAAGTCGGCGACGGAGAAGGGAACCGTGCCGGCCGACTGGTAGGTGTCGAGAACGACGAGCGCGCCGACCTCGTGCGCGCGCCGCGTGATGGCGAGCGCGTCTTGCAGGAACGCGCTCTTGAACAGCACGTGCGAGAGCGGGACTAAGAGCGTTTCCTCGTCAATCGCTTCGAGCATCCGCTCAAGGGGCGCGGTGATGCCGTCGTCCGAGGGGACGCGCTGGATGCGGAAGCGGCCCCCGCGCGCGTGCGCGTCGTAGACGTAGGCGACCGACGGGAATTCGAGTTCGGAGTAGACGATCTTGTTGCGCCGCGCGTCAGGCTCGAAGCAGGAAAGGATGACGGACTGGCAGACCGAGACGTTCTGGTGCATGACGACCGTGCCCGGCGGCGCGCCGATGATCCGGCCGACCTCGTCGCCCACTTTGAGCGGCATCTCCCACCAGCCCTCGGCCCACGCCCGCACGCCGCGCGCCCCCCACACGTCGGCGTACTCGCGCAGAGACTCGTAAGTCTCGCGCGGCATCGCGCCCAGACTGTGTGAGATGAGATAGACGGCGCGCTCAAGGATGGGGAACTCCGCGCGCCACTTCAGCAACTCGTCGGTCAAACTCTCTATTCCCTCCGTGTCCGACAACTATATTTCCTGACCGGCACGAAAGTCTATCCGCGTCGGCCGGCGCGTCGGGCGGCGGGGGCGCTAGCGCTCAAGGATGGCGGTCTCGGCTTCGGCCGGTTGGAAGGCGTGCGGCGGGCAGTCGCGCAGGGCGGCGGCGATGGCGGTTTGAGCTTCGGCGGCCGAACTGAAGCGCGCGGCCGGGTCGCGGGCGAGACACTTGCTCAGTGCCGAGTCGAGACGCGCGACGCGCGGGTCGCCGCCGCCGTTCGTCAGGCGGAAGTCGCCGTTGAGGACGCTCGTGATCAGCTCGTGCAGGGTTGCGCCCTTGAACGGCCGCTCGCCCGTGAGGGCTTCGCAGAGCATCACGCCGGCCGAGAAGAGATCGCTGCGTTCGTCAACGCGGCCGCCGGTGAGTTGTTCGGGCGACATGTAGCCGAACGTGCCCATCACCGCGCCCGGCGCGGTGATGGGATCGCGCCCGGCGGTCGGGGCCTGCGAGTCCGCGTTGTCGCCCACGGCGAGCTTTGCGAGGCCGAAGTCGAGGAGGCGGACGTGCGGCGCGGCCGCCCCGCCCCGGTGTGCCGCGGAGAGGAAGACGTTGTCGGGTTTGAGGTCGCGGTGGATTACCCCGGCGGCGTGCGCGGCCTTTAAACCCTCGAAGACCTGTCCGAAAATCTCGGCCGCGCGCGCGGGCGTGACGTGTCGCTCGCGCCTGAGCAGCGCGCCGAGCGTTTCGCCCTCGATCAAGTCCATCACGAGGAACGCGCCGCCCGTCTGCAATTCGCCGTAGTCGTGGACGGCGACGATGTTCTCGTGCTGGGAGAGTCGCGCGAGCGCGCGGGCCTCGCGCCCGAAGCGGCGCAGCGCCGCGGGGTCGCCGAACATCTGGCCGCCCAGAATCTTCACGGCGACCCTGTGGCCGAGCTTCAGATGAGTCGCCTCGTAGACCGCTCCCATGCCGCCCTTGCCGAGCAAGCGTTCGAGCCGGTAGCGCCCCTCGACCGTGCGCTCGACGGGGAGCGACAGTTGCAACTCCGCGCCGTCGCGGTCGCACTGTTGCGCCGAGGAGTCGAAGCAGCGACCGCAACGCGGGCACTCCTTGAGCAGGTTGATGGCTTGCCCCTCGAAGCGCGAGAGCACGTCGCGCCGAATCTGCCTGTCCTCGCGGACGCGATCACGCAGCCGCAGGTTTTCATGGATGACCGCGATCTGCGAGGCGACGGCTTCGAGCAGTTCGCGGTCGCGCGCCGTGTAGGGGACTTCGGATTTCTTGTCGCCGAGGATGAAGAGGCCGGACAGCCGGCCGTCAGTGCCGGTCAGCGGGACGATGAGGCGCGCGCACAAAGACGCGAGCCAGTCTTTCTCTTGTTGCGGCAGGTTGTTCTTCCGCGGGAAGGGGAAGTCCTGCGCCCTGCCCTGCAACTCGATGAAGCGGAGCAGTTGGAAGTCTTCGGGGACGCGCAGGTGCTGCGTCGAGCCGCCCGACGTGTAGGAGAGCGAGAGATCGCTGTGCTCCTTCTCGCGGTAGAAGAGGTAGAGGCTCACGGGGTGTAGCGCGCGCTCGACCTCGTCCGCGACGCGGCGCGACATCTCCGGGATCGAGTCGAGCGTTTTCACGTCCTCGACGAGCGCGCGCAGGATTTTCTCCCGGTCGTAGGACTCGCGGAAGAACCTCCGGTCGATCCAGTCGGCCAGCCGGCGGCGGAAGACGAGGCCGAGGACGACGGCCGCCAGCAGCAGCAGGTAGAAGTAGAAAGAGTTGCGCAGCAGCAGGTCGGAGAGCGACCGATCCCGGTTGGCGACGACGGACGCGGCGAGGCCCGCGACGGGGAGCAGGAGCAGCACGCGCAGCGCGTTCTTCGCCAGCAGGTACTGCACGCCACGCCGGACGACGACGCTGACCGGGATCACCCGGTGGCGCAGGATCGCGTAGGCCCACGCGGGCGGTACGAGCAGGCATCCAGCAACCCTGAGGAAGTGCAGCCAGTCCCACTGCGACGTGGTGAATCCCAACGGCACGCGACTGTTAATCTCCACCAGTGTCTCGACCGCGAGGTACGGGAGACCCGCTGCCACTGACGCGAATAGGAGCAGGCGTACCTTGCGTTTCCCCGTCTGATCCAAATGCCGGTAGCCGGCCACGAACAAGAGGAGACCGGCGATTAGGTAGAGCGAGAAAAGAATCACGTAGAAAATTCTGGGCAGGCGCAAGGGGGTGGCGATGTTCAAGACGCTGGGCACCAGATGGGCGATGCTAACGGGGAGGAACAGCAGGTAAACAAGCCACTCCAGCCGCGGGTAGCGGCGCAGGAGCGGCGAGCGCTCGGGGAAGTTGAGTGAGAAGTGCAGCAGCAGCGGGAACGAGAGCGCGTTGTTGATGACGAACCCGGTGAGGAGCAGGGCCGTGAGCCACCACTGCGGCTGAAGGCCGGGGAAGCCGGTGACGAGAGTCCCGAAATATAAGGCCAGGAGCAGGGCCTGCTTGTCGAAGGGTTTGAGGACGAACAGGGCGACACCGGTCGAGAGGAATAGGGCGGGGATGACGACCGAGAAGAGAATCCTCACCGCCCACCAACTGAGGGGGAGGCCGACGGTACGCAGCGTGAACGTCTCCTCCCGACCGTCGCGCCTGACGGTGATCTGGTAGTCGCTTTCGCGCGGCAGTCGCCGGAAGAACTCGAAGAACTGCGCGCGGTCTGCCAGCGGCCGGCCGCCGAGCGCGACGACCTCGTCGCCGACCTTCAGCGCCGCGGCCGGCCCGCCCGGCGCCACCGCGTTGACGCGCAACCCATTCTCCGGCCGTGTGAGAAACCACCCGCGGGCCTGCGGCTGCGCCCATCTCTGTTCGCCGAAGGTAAGGTAAGCGCCCGCGACGGCGCAGGCAGCCATGAGGGCGAAGTAGAGACCGACGGAGAGGAGACGGAGCCGCTTTTTCATGACTGGCCTCCGGGGCTTACGCGGGACGGCCGCGCCGGGCTGACGGGCCGAATGATGGGTCGCCGCCGGCCGGAAGGGGCGAGGGGCTTTTCTGTCGGGTGGCGATGCGCGCCTGAGTGGGCGGGTGTGAAGCCGCGCCGGCAGCCCCCGGCGGAGGCGGGCGCATTCTAACAGACTTCAACGCGGCCCGCGCTGCTTTTTAGCGAGGCGCAAATGTGCGGGAGCGAACCCGACCGCGTGGTCGGCCGCGCCGTCGCCGCTGCGGCCGCGCTCCGTTTCGGCCGCCGGAACTGCTACACTTTCGGCGGCCGCGAGGACATAAGCAGACGAATGTGGCACCCGCCCGAAGCGATCCGGCACGACATTCCCGAAGCGCACTGGCCCACAAGCGACGAGGCCGCGCGCTCTGTGTTGTTCCGCCCGATCAAAGTCGGCTCGCTCACGCTCGCGGAGCGCACGTGGGTTCCCGCTATGGTTCCGTGGCGCGCGACCGAGGACGGCTTCGTCACGCGCGAGAATCTCGACTGGTACGCGCGCTTCGCCGAGGGGCGGCCGGGCGCAATCGTCGTCGAGGCGACGGGCGTGCGCGACGTCCCCTCCGGCCCGCTGCTCCGCATCGGCCACGACCGCTTCCTGCCCGGTCTGGAAAAACTGGTCGAGGCGGTCGCGCGCGCGAGCGCCGGCCGCACGCGGCTCTTCATACAGATCATCGACTTCCTCTCCGTCCGCCGCCGCCCCGAAAAGTCGAAGTTCTTCGCGCGCTTCCTCGAACTCCGCGACCGCCACCGCCGCGCGCTGGCGGCGGCCGCGGAAGACGACGGCTGGGCGGAAGCGGACGACGCGAGCGTCCGCGCGTTCCTGTCCGGCGCGCCCGAAGATTTGATCGAAAAAGTTTTGGACGCGCGCGAGCTGGAGTCGCTGCGGATGGGCTACCGCGAGCGCGTCACCGACACGCACCTCGCGCACGTCCGCGAGCTGCCGCAAGTCTTGCCGGAAATCTTCGCCGCGGCGGCCGAGCGCGCGCGCCGCGCCGGCTTCGACGGCGTCGAGCTGCACTACGCGCACGCCTACACGATGGCCTCGTTCCTCTCGGCCTTAAACGACCGCGCGGACGGCTACGGCGGGCCGCGCGAGAGCAGGGCGCGCCTCCCGCTCGAAGTTTACCGCGCGGTCAGGGCGCGCGTCGGCGGCGACTACTGCGTAGGCGTGCGCTTCCTCGGCGACGACGTCGTGGAGGGCGGCAACCGGATCGACGACGCCGTCTACTTCGGCCGCGAGTTCGCGCGCGCGGGCTTCGATTTCCTGTCCGTCTCGAAGGGCGGGAAGTTCGAGGACGCGAAGCAGCCGAAGGTCGGCCAAGCCGTCTACCCGTACACGGGCCGCAGCGGCTACGAGTGCATGCCGACCGTCATCTCCGACGCGCGCGGCCCCTTCGGCCGCAACGCCCCGCTCGCCGCCGCGATCAAAAAAGCCGTCAACGGCGACGGCCTGACCACGCCGGTCGTCGCCGCGGGCGGCATCTGCACCTTCGAGCAGGCCGAAGCGATCTTGCGCGAAGGCGCGGCCGACATCATCGGCTCGGCCCGCCAGTCGCTCGCCGACCCCGACTGGTTCCTGAAAGCGCGCACGGGCCGCGGCGCGGAAGTCCGACGCTGCACCTACACCAACTACTGCGAGGCGCTCGACCAGATGCACAAGCAGGTGACCTGCAAGCTCTGGGATCGCACGCAACTCGACGAGCCGAACGTCGCGTTGAGCAGCGACGGCCGACGCCGTCTGCTCCCGCCGCGTTGGGATGAGGGGGGCGGCCGTGCGGATTGAAATTCACATCGAGGGCGTCATCCTCACTTTGCCGTCCTTGAAGACGTGAATGTTGATGTAATCGCCGATCACCCCGCGATCATTCATCCAGCGGAAGTACCAGTGAGTTTGCTCCGCGGCGTAAATGATTTTCGCCTCTTCCAAATAGTAACGCGAGGTGTCTATTTTGTTCTTCCTGATGGAAGCTTCGGCCTTCTTTAGCGCCTGCCGGAGCGTGGGGAGCTTCGGGGGCGCGAAGCGTCTGACTTCCAGCGGCAAGTCGACGATGCGGGTGTTTACTATGGGCCGGTCTTAGGGCCGGCTGTCTTGGGGGCGGGCGGAGGCCGACGCATTCAAGGCGAGCACGAGGGCGAGCGGGAACGCGAGTTTCATAAATCCTCCTGCCGGGGCGGGGGTCTAAAGCTCAGCGGACGGCCGCCTCGTACGCGGCGACGAAGTCGGGGTCGCGGCGGCGCAGGCTGTCGAAGTCAACCTTGCCGCTGCGGGTCATGAGGCTGAAGGCGAGGTTGATCGGATCGAGGTGCATGTGGTCGCGCGCGCGCTCGAACCAGAGGCGGCTGTCGTGCGCGGCGCGCTGGTACTCCTCGATGACGGGCCGCCGCTCGCGCTCGAATTGTTCGAGTGATTCGGCGACGCCTAACCTGCGGGCGAAGCAACTGCCGAGCGCGATGGCGTCTTCGAGCGCGAGCTTCGTGCCCGACCCGATGGAGAAGTGCGCGGTGTGCAGCGCGTCGCCGAGCAGGACGACGTGGCGGTGACGCCAGCGCTCGTTGCGGACGAGCACGAAGTTGATCCACTTCGAGTTGTTAGAAAGCAACTCGTGCCCGCCTAAGTCTTCACGGAAAACTTCCGCCAAGTACGCGCGCGCGGCAACGTCCGACAACCCGCCGAAGCCCGCGCGCTCCCAAGTCTCCGGGTCGCACTCGACGATGAAGGTGCTCGTCGTCTCGTCGAACTTGTACGAGTGGGCCGAGAAGACGCCGGCCCGCGTTTGGCGGAAGGTGAGCGTCAGCCCGTGGAAGAGCTGCCGCGTGCCGTACCAGATGTACTTGTTGCGGCCCGCGCCGAGTTGCGGCCGGAACTCCGCACTGAAACGCCCGCGCACGCCGCTCGCCACGCCGTCCGCGCCGACGAGCAGGTCGCAGTCGAGAAGGCTGTCAACGTCTTCGACGTTCGCGTCGAAGCGCAGCCGGACGCCGAGCGCCTCGGCGCGCTCCTGAAGGACGCCCAGCAGCCGCAGGCGCGCGATGCCCGAAAAGCGGTTGCCGCGGATCGTGATCTTCTGCCCGCGGTGGACGACATCGACGTTGTCCCACACGGCGAAGCTCTCGCTGATGCGCCGGTGCGACTCCGCGTCGGCCTCGCGCAGGTTCGACATCGTGCGCCCCGAAAAGACGACGCCCCACCCGAACGTCGAGCCGCGCGCGTTGCGCTCGAAGACCTCGATCTCGTGCGCGGCCGTCTGCCGCTTCATCAGGATCGCGAAGTAGAGACCGGCGGGGCCGCCGCCGACGACGTTGATTTTCATGGGAAGCCGTTAGCCGTTAGCTATTAGCTGTTAGCTGTTAGCTGTTAGCTATTAGCTGTTAGCTGTTAGCCAGAAGAAGATCGACTTTGGCGCTTGTTTCAAATTCTGTTTGAGTTTTGGTCTTTGGTTTGGCTAACAGCTAACAGCTAACAGCTAACAGCTAACGGCTAACAACTACTCCTTCAACAGCTCGCGCGCGATGATGAGCTTCTGAATCTCGGACGTGCCTTCGTAGATGCGGAGCGCGCGCACGTCGCGGTAGAGGCGTTCGACGGTCGATCCGCGCACCAGCCCGGCGCCGCCGTGAATCTGGAGCGACTGGTCGACGATGCGCTGCGCGGCCTCGGTGGCGTAGAGCTTGGCTTGGCTGGCGGCGCGGGCGAGCGTCGATGAGTCCGCGCCGTTCGTGTCGCGCAGGTGCGCGGCGCGGTAGACGAGCAGGCGCGCGGCGTCGAGTTCGGTCGCCATGTCGGCCAGCTTCTCCTGCACCAACTGGTGCGAGGCGAGCGGCGCGCCGAACTGGTGGCGCGTGCGCGCGTACTCGATGGCCTCGTCGAGCGCGCGGCGGGCCATGCCGCAGGCGGCCGCGCCGACCGACGGGCGGAAGACCGCCATCGTCTGCATCGCCAGCCGGAAGCCCTCGCCCTCTTGGCCGACGCGATCCTCGGCGGGCACGCGCAAATTCGTGAACTCGATCTCGCCGATGGGGTGGTGCGCGACGAGCCGGGTGCGCTCGCGCACCGCGAAGCCCTGCATCCGCGCGCCGACGACGAAGGCGGAAATCTCCGCGCGGCCGTCCGGGCGCGTGCCCGTGCGCGCGAAGACGGTGTAGAAGTCGGCCAAGCCGGCGTTCGAGATGAATCGCTTGCGGCCGTCGATCAGGTAGCTGTCGCCCTCGCGCCGCGCGGTCGTCTTGATCGACGACACGTCGGAGCCGGCTTCCGGCTCGGTCAGCGCGAAGGCCGCGACCGCCCGGCCGGCGACGGCGCGGCCGAGCCAGAAGTCGCGGACGTGCGCGGGCGCGGCGAGGCTGACGGCGTGCGTCCCCAAGCCCTGCATGACGAAGGCGAGGTCTGCGAGCGCGGACGTGTAGGCCAGCTCCTCGCGCACGATGCAGAGCGCGCGCACGTCGAGCGGGGCGTCCGCCCGCGCCACCGCGTAGCGCAGCAGATCGGCCTCGGCGAGCAGCGCGACGAGCGCGCGGAAGTCCTCGTCGCCCGCCTCCTCGGCCGCCGCCGCGTGCGGCTCGATCTCGCGCCACGCGAAACTCGCCACGCCGGCACGCAAGCGCCGGTGCTCGTCCGCGAAGAAGGGCAGTTGCTCGACGAACTGATCCATAAAAGAAGCTGTTAGCTGTTAGCGATTAGCTGTTAGCAAGCAGAAATTAGCTTTCATCTCTTGGCTTTCGCCCACCTTCGGTTCTTGGTTTTGCTAACAGCTAACAGCTAACAGCTAACAGCTACGATTCACGATTCACGATTCACGATTCACGAACACCGGTTCGCGCTTCTCCGTGATGGCGCGGTAGGCCTCGCGGAAGTCCGGGTGTTGGAGGCAGAGGGCTTGGGCCTGCGCCTCCCATTCGAGGGCGGTGTCGAGGCTCGTCTCCATCTCGCGGTTGAGCAGCTCCTTCGTGACGCCGAGGGCGAACGAGGGGCCGGAGGCGAGACGCTCGGCGAGCGCGCGCGTCGCTTCCGGGAGCGCGTCCGCGGCGACGACGCGGTTGTAGAGGCCGATCCGCTCGGCCTCCCGCGCCGTGATGAAGTCGCCGGTGTAGAGCAGCTCGGTCGCCTTCCCGAGTCCGACGTAGCGCGGCAGCAAAAAGCACGCGCCCATGTCCGCGCCCGACAGCCCGACGCGCACGAACAGGAACGCGATGCGCGCCTCCTCGGCCGCGACGCGCAGATCGGCCGCCAGCGCGATGCACGCGCCCGCGCCCGCGACCGTGCCGTTCAGCGACGCCACGACGGGCTTGCGCAGGGCGCGCATGTTGCGGATGAGCGCGCAGGTCAGGCGCGTGAATTCGAGGTGGCCGCCGACGTCGAGCGTTTGCAGGTCGGCGATGATGTCGCGCACGTCGCCGCCGGAGCAGAAGGCGCGGCCCGCGCCCGCGACGACGACCGCGCGCACCTCGCGCTCCGTCTCCAGCGCCGCGAACAAATCGGTCAGCTCGCGATAGACCTCGAAGGTCAGCGCGTTCAGACGCTCCGGGCGGTTCAGCGTGATCCACGCCACGCCCTCGCGGACTTCGTAGAGGAAGCTCTTGGGAGAAAGCATAGGGACGTAAATCGTGAATCGTGAATCGTGAATCGTAAATGGTTAAAACCTGATTTCTCTATTTACGATTCACGATTCACGATTCACGGCCTTTAACTGTTCACGATTTACGATTCACGTTATTACCGCGGTCGCTTCGATCTCGATCTTCGCGCCCGCTTCGAGCAGCCCCTTGACCTCGACGAGCGCCATCGCCGGGTAGTGGCGGCCCATCAGCGCGCGCCAGCGTTCGCCGATCTCGCGCGTGCGCGCCTCGTACTCCTGCTTGTCCAAGACGTAGATCGTCAGGCGGGCGACGTGTTCGGGGGTGCCGCCGGCCGCAGCGACGACCGCCAGCACGTTCGAGAGCGCGCGCCCGAACTGCTCGACGAAGTCGTCGCCCACAATCCGCTGCCGCTCGTCCCAAGCGATCTGGCCGGCGACGAACAGCAGCCGCCCGCCCGCGGGCGCGAGCACGCCGTTCGCGTAGCCGCGCGGCCGGCCCAAGCGTTCGGGGTTGATGATCTCGAAAGGCATCGTTAGCCGTCGGCTAGTAAAGCACGCTGCCGCCGTCCACGTTGATGGCCTGCCCCGTGATGCCGCGGCCGGCTTCGGAGGCGAGGAGGAGGGCGAGGGCCGCGACCTCTTCGGGCGTGACGAGGCGACGCTGCGCGCTCATGCTCGTGATCGCTTCGAGCGCGTCGGCCGCGCTGCGGCCGGTCGCCGCCTCGATGTTCGAGACGGCGCGGGCGGTCATGTCCGTGTCCACGTAGCCGGGGCAGATGGCGTTGACCGTGACGCCCTTGCGCGCGACTTCGAGCGCGGCCGAGCGCGTCAGGCCGAGGACGCCGTGCTTCGACGCGGAGTAGGCCGCGATGTAGGGCGCGCCGGTCTTCGCGGCGATGGAGGCGACGTTGATGACGCGCCCCCAGCCGCGCCCCACCATCGCGGGCAGCGCGGCGCGCGTGCAGTAGAACGTGCCGGTCAGGTTGATCGCGAGGTGGCGCTGCCACAGCTCGTCCGAAGTCTTGACGAGCGGCGCGCTCTCGGCGACGCCGGCGTTGTTGACGAGGATGTCGGGGTCGCGGCCGAAACGCTCGCGCGCCGCGTCGAACGCGCGCTCGACGCTCGCGCGCTCCGACACGTCGCACACGGCGTGCGCGGTCGCGATGCGGCACTCGTCGGCGATCTCACGCGCCGCGCGCTCGACCTCGGCGGCGGTGCGCGCGACCAGAGTGACCGACGCCCCCTCGCGCGCCAACGCGAGGGCGACGGCGCGGCCGATGCCGCGGCCCGCGCCCGTGACGAGCGCGACCTTCCCTTCGAGCGTTTTCGTCACCGCTTCGCCTCGCGCGTCCGCTGCCGCTCTAAAAAGGCGCGGACGCGCTCGCGCGCCTCGCGCGACTCGAAGCAGGCGAGCTGGGCCTCGGTCTCGTATTGCAGCATCCGCTCCAAGCTCGACTCGTCGCTCATGTAGACGGCGTGCTTGGCGGCGGCGACCGACTGCGGCGGCGCGTCGCGGAGGCGCTCGGCCAGTTGCCGCGTCTCGGCATCCAGCTCCGGGCCGGCGACGACGCGGTTGACCAGCCCGAGTTCGTAGGCGCGGCGCGCGTCGATGGCGTCGCCGAGGAAGAACATCTCGCAGGCGAGGTTTTCGGGGACGAGCCGCGGCAGGAAGTAGGAGCCGCCCCAGTCGGGGTGCAAGCCCACCTTGACGAACGACTGGCTGAACGTGGCCGACTCGGCGGCGATCCGCAGGTCGCACGCGAGCGCGAGGTTGAAGCCCGCGCCGTAGGCCGCGCCGTTGACCGAGGCCAAGACGGGCTTCGTCATCTGCCGGATCGCGTGAATGACTCTGCGGCCCGCGCCGAGCAGGCGCGCGAACTCCTCCGCGTCGTCGCGCCGCATCAGCTCGGCCATGTACTCCACGTCCGCGCCCGCGCAGAACGCGCGCCCCGCGCCGCGCAGCACGACGCAGCG
>DATCVD010000005.1:0-5161 GCA_036567125.1 Pyrinomonadaceae bacterium
GCACGTCGCGCGCGCCCGCCGTGACGCGGCCGATCTCGTAGCAGTCCGAGCCGTGCGCCCGGACGTGCGAGCAGACGCCCGCCGCGTCGCCGGCCGCGCAGACGACGACCATCCCGACGCCCATGTTGAAGGTGCGGTACATCTCCGCCTCGGCGACGTTGCCCAGACGTTCGAGCAGCGCGAAGACGGGGAGCGGCGGCCACGAGCCGCGGCGGATTTCGACCGACGCGCCTTCGGGCAGGATGCGCGGCACGTTGTCCACGAGGCCGCCGCCCGTGACGTGCGCGAGACCTTTGAGCGCGCCGCCGTCGAGCAGGCCTTCGAGCGACCGCAGGTAGCTGACGTGCGGCATCAGCAGCGCCTCGCCGGCCGTCATGCCGAGTTCTTCGAGCCGCGTGTCGGCGCGGTACCCGGCGACTTCAAAGAAGAGTTTGCGGGCGAGCGAGTAGCCGTTCGTGTGCAGGCCGACCGAGGGGAGCGCGAGCACCGCGTCGCCCGGCTCGATGCGCTTGCCGTCGATCACCTTCTCGCGATCCACGACGCCGACGATGAAGCCCGCGAGGTCGTACTCGCCCTCGGCGTAGAAGCCCGGCATCTCGGCCGTCTCGCCGCCGAGCAGCACGCAGCCATTCTCCCGGCAGCCGCGCGCGCAGCCCTCGACGACCGCGGCGATGGTTTCGGGCGCGAGTTTGCCGGTCGCCACGTAGTCGAGAAAGAAGAGCGGGCGCGCGCCCTGCACGAGGATGTCGTTCGTGCAGTGGTTGACGAGGTCGCGCCCGACCGTGTCGTGCACGTTCGTGTCGAAGGCGACTTTCAGTTTTGTGCCGACGCCGTCGGCCGAGGCGACGAGGACGGGCGCGCGCAGCGCGGGGAACGCGCCGTCGAACATCCCGCCGAAGCTGCCGATCTCGGAGAGCGTCCGCGCGTTGAAAGTCCGGCGGGCCGACTCCTTGATCCGCTCGACCGCGCGGTTCGCCGCGTCAATCGAGACGCCCGCGTCCGAGTAGGTGATCGATTTGCTCATCGGTAGCCGTCAGCCGTCAGCCGTCAGCCAAAACGTTCGGAGGAAGATCAGCCGCCGCCAACCAGTTATTGTCTTGGCCGGCGGCTGACGGCCGCTAAAGTTTGAAATCTTTCTTGCCCTGCGCGCCGCCCCGTTGCGAAAGACGCTCCTGAAGTTTGCGGACGCGCTCGGCGGCGTCGGCGCGCGACTGTTGATCTTGGACGGCGCGCTTGAAAGTTTTTTCGGAAGGCTCGCCGTCGAAGGTGAGGCGCAGGTGGTCGCCGTCGGCGGTGCCCGCGGGGAGGCGCGAGAGCGGAAGGTCGAGCGTCCGGTCGCCGTCGCCGAGACTCAGGACGGCCACGTCGCCGTCTTCGATGCGGTCAACGACCGCCGAGATTTCGCGCGACTGTTCGCCGCCGCCCGACTTTTTATCCGCGCGGCCGTCGCGTTCGTCTCCGCGCCCGCGCTCTGCGTCGTCCCTTTCGTTCGGCATCGCGCCTCCGATCAAATTCTCGCGCCCGAGGTTTGAAACCTCAGGCCCGAGACCTTAAACCCGCGGCCGGCCTCACCGGCGGTTGGCGTTGTTGGCGTTGCGTGCGTTCGCGTTGCGGTTGTTCGCGTTGCGGTTGTTCGCGTTGTTGCCGTTCGCGTTGCGGTTGCGGTTCGCGGGGCCGAAGTCGCCGTACTGGATGAAGCCGGAGCGCGTGGAGTCGTCGCGCTTGGCCTCGCGGCCGGCCCAGAGGTCTTCCTCGGCGCGGCGCTCGGCGTCGATTTTGACGTCGTCCTCCCTGCCCTTCGTCGTGATCTTAATCTCGCCTTGCAGGTCTGTGCGGTAGAGCTTCACGTCCGCGGCCTTCAATCTGGCGAGCACTTCGGGCGACGGGTGGCCGTAGCGGTTGTCGTAGCCGCAGGAGATGACGGCCGTCTTGAAGCGCCCGCGCCGCAGGAGGTCTTCGGACGTGGCGTACTTCGAGCCGTGATGGCCGACCTTGAGCACGTCGGCTTCGAGCCGCGCCTCCTGCTCGATCATGCGCTGCTCGGTCTGCGCCTCGGCGTCGCCGGTGAAGAGCATCGAGAAGTCGCCGTAATCGAGGCGCAGGACGACGGAGTTGGCGTTCGGCTCGTTGCCGCCGGAGCGGAGCTGATCCTTCGTGAAGGGCGGCGGGATCGGCGCGAGCACGGTCAGCACCGCGCCGCCGCCCATGTCGAACGTCTGGTTCGGCTCGGCCCCGATGTAGCGCACGCCTCTGTCCTCGATGGCCTTGAGGAAGTCCTCGTAGTTCTTCGTCTCGTTCGGGATTTTGCTGTCGAGGACGGCGCTGACGGTCGTGCCTTTGATCACCTCGTCGGCCGCGCCGATGTGGTCGGCGTGCGCGTGCGTGGCGACGAAGAGGTCGATCTGCTGCACGCCCTCGCGCTGCAACGCGGCGAGGATCTTTTTGCCGTTGCCGGGGTTGCCGGCGTCGATCAGCGCGGTCTTGCCGCCGGGCGCGACGACGAGGACTGCGTCGCCCTGCCCCACGTCGAGGACGTGGACGCGCAACTCGTCGCCCGACGCGGGCGGCAGGTTCGACGGCTCCGGCCGGAAGAACTTGTAATAGACGCCGAGGCCGACCGCCCCGACGACGATCAGAAAAAGTAACGCGCAGCCCCCGCCTCGCCTTGCTCGTCCCACTTGCTATCTCCGAACGGATTCCGTCCCGTCAGTCGTCGAACGTGAAGCCTTCAGTCCGAAGGCACGGGCTCGTGCTCGCGCGCCCACTGGGTTTCGTGCTCGCGGGTGATCTGCGTCGGGTAGCGGCCCGTCCAGCAGGCGACGCAGGACGAGCGCGCCGGGAGGCCCGTGGCTTCGAGCATCCCCGCGAGCGAGAGGTAGCCGAGCGAGTCGGCCTCGATGAAGCGGCGAATCTCCTCGACCGACATCTGCGCGCCGATCAGGTCTTCCTTGTTCGGCGTGTCCACGCCGTAGTAGCACGGGCTGGTCGTCGGCGGGCAACTGATCCGCATGTGCACCTCGGCCGCGCCGGCCTCCCTGACCATGCGGACGATCTTCTTCGAGGTCGTGCCGCGCACGATGGAGTCGTCAATCAGGACGACGCGCCGGCCCGTGATGAGGTCGCGGACGGGGTTGAGCTTGACGCGGACGCCGAAGGAGCGGATCGACTGGCGCGGCTCGATGAAGGTGCGGTGGACGTAGTGGTTGCGAACCAGCCCGAAGCGGAAGCTGATGCCGCTCTGCGCCGCGTAGCCGATGGCGGCGGCGACGCCGGAGTCGGGCACGGGCACGACGAGGTCGGCGTCGGCCGGGTGTTCGAGGGCGAGCCGCTTGCCCATCTTGTGGCGCGACTCGTTGACCGAGCGGCCGTAGATCAGTGAGTCCGGCCGCGCGAAATAGACGTGCTCGAAGACGCACTGCGAGTGCTCGCGCGCCGGGAACGGGCGCGACGAGCGGAGGCCCGACGAGTCGATGACGATCACCTCGCCCGGCTCGACGTCGCGCACGTACCGGGCCTCGATGAGATCGAAGGCGCAGGTCTCGGAGGCGAGCACCCACGCCTCGCCCAGACGGCCGAGCGCGAGCGGCCGGAAGCCCCGCGGGTCGCGCGCGGCGACGAGCGCGTCCGGCGTCAGGAACAGCATCGAGAACGCGCCCTCGGTCTCGCGGAGCACGGCCGGGATCGCCTCGGTGATCGTCGCGGCCGCGGAGCGCGCGATGCCGTGGAGGATGACCTCGGTGTCGGAAGTCGAGTTGAAGATCGCGCCGTCGCGTTCGAGCGCCTTGCGATCCTCGGAGGCCGACGGCAGGTTCCCGTTGTGGCAGACGGCCACCTGCCCGTACTTGCACTTGATCAGGAAAGGCTGCGCCTCGCGGATCGAGACCTCGCCCGCCGTCGAGTAGCGCACGTGGCCGATGGCCGCGGGGCCGGGCAGGCGGTCGAGCCGCTCCTTGTCGTACACGTCGGAGACGAGGCCCATCGCCCGATCCGAGCGCAGCTCCGCGCCGTCGGACGCGACGATGCCGCACGACTCCTGCCCGCGGTGTTGCAGCGCGTACAGACCGAGGTAGGTCATGCGCGCGGCCTCCGGGTGCCCGAAGACGCCGAAGACGCCGCACTCCTCCCCGAGTTTGTCCAGCAGAATTTCGCCCAAGCGTGAACACCCTTCGCCCCGTCGCCCGGCTGCCATCGGTCGCCCGAAGGCTTTAGCTTATTTCATCGCCGCGGCGCGCGGCAAGGCTTTGGGGAGAGCGGTTCGACTGACTTCACGCCGGGGCGGCTGCTTCTGACGGCGGGCCGGGGCCAGCGGGCTTTAAGGCGTGACCAGCCCCTTCTTGATGTTGCGCTGCCACGCCTCGTAGTTGCGGACGCGGCGCTTGGCCTGCTTGCGGGTCAAGTTCATCTTCTGTGCGACGAAGTTGATCCGCTCGGTGCGGTCTTTCTTCTTGTCGTAGCGATCACCCGGCGCTTGCATGTAGAAGGCGTAGGCGCGCTTCCACTCCTCCTTGACTTCCGGCGTGGCTTGTATGCCGCGCAATTCTGGCATCTCTGGTCGTCCCCCCTTCAAGAACGATCAGTCAAGTGAGGTGACTTACGTACGAGCACTGTTTGGTGTATGAATTATTGATGAAACGACGACTCCTGTGCGGAGCGCCGACGGCATTCTAACACCGGTCGTCGTTTT
This sequence comes from Pyrinomonadaceae bacterium, assembly GCA_036567125.1. Lineage (GTDB taxonomy): Bacteria > Acidobacteriota > Blastocatellia > Pyrinomonadales > Pyrinomonadaceae > JAIVGV01. Next base: position 4,685 of record DATCVD010000005.1, read on the forward strand.
GTCACACCGCACGACGGCGGCCGGGACGCCGCGCCGCGCCGTGCTATCATTGAGGCCCGGAAAAAGTCTTCCCCGAGGCAAGGAGCGCGCGACGAAGATGGAAGTCAAAGTTTACGGCGCGGACTGGTGCGAGGACACGCGGCAGACGCTCAAGCATTTGAGCGATTTGGGCGTGGCGCACCGCTACGTCAACATCGAGCAGGACGAGGAGGCTCGCGCGTGGGTGCGCGAGCACAACGACGGCAAGGAGCGCAAGCCGACGCTCGACGTGGCCGGCCAAGTGCTCTCCGTCCCCACGACGCGCGAACTCGACAGCGCGCTGCGCGAGAAGGGCCTGATGGCCTGACGCGGGGCGATGCGGAAGTCTCTACTGATCGCGGCGTTGCAACTGGCGCTCGTCGCGGCGCTCTGCGGCGCGGGCTGGCTCGTCTACCGGCGCCTGCCGGCCGAAGGCCCGGCCCGCGTAGAGGGCGGCGC
>DATCVD010000006.1:0-8092 GCA_036567125.1 Pyrinomonadaceae bacterium
GGCCCGACGCGGGCCGCCGCCCCTCCCTCATTTGCCGACTGCCCGGCACCCAGTCCGCGGCCCTTTTGCCGCCCGCCGCGATCAGAGGACGCGGCACATCTCCGCCCCCCAAGGGGTGGCGACGGCGCGCGTGACTGACGCCCGCACCTCGGCGAAGCTCCAACCCTTCCGCTGCCAGATCGTGCCGTCGGCGTACTCGACGCGGTTAATCAACACCTTCCCCGCGAAGTGGTCGCCGGACTTGTTCGCCAAGCTCGCCGCGTCGACGACGGCGCTCGGCCCGGCGTGGCTGAAGGCTTGCAGCTCCTTCTCCTTGCCCGGCTTGATCGCCACGCCGCAGAGGAACTGCCGCCGCACTACGTTCGCGGGGTTCGCCGTCTCGGTGAACTGGTACTCCCAGAAGACGACCTCCGCCGCCTTCGCGCCGGCGTTGCGCACCTTGGCGCGGTACTCGAAGCCCTCGACGGTCTTCGGCGGCAACGTCCGCGCGGCGCGCACGTTCTTCTCTATCGCGGCGCTGCGTGCGTCCAGAGTCTCCGGCTCGGGGAACCGGAGGCCGGTCGGGTCTTCCGCCCGCCTGCGCTCGTTGACCCGGTCGTTGCGCGTCACGGTCGGGGCCGGGGCCGTGGCCGTAGGCTCCTGCCCCGCGACGGCCTTGCGGCCGCGCGACCACTTGGAGGCGAGCACCACGAGGGAGGAGCCGTCGCCGGGCGCGGCGGCCTCCTGAGCCCGCGTAACGGATGCGAGGAGCAGCAGCGGCAGCAGCAGTAAGAGTGTCCTCATGTTTATCCTCCCGAGACGGCGCGCGCGCGGCGCGCTCAGCGGACGCCGGGCGCGGGCTTGCGCGGCAGCTTCTCGGCGCGCATCGCGGTCTGGTAGACGAAGGCGGCCATGACGGTCGCGGCCTGCTTCATGTCGTCCGGCTGGATGCGGTCGTAGAGGTCTTGCGTCGAGTGGTGCGTGCGCGTCGAGTACTCGATCTGATCCTGTATGAACTGGAAGCCGGGCAGGCCGATGGCGTCGAAGGCGAGGTGATCCGTGCCGCCCGTGTTCGCGACCGAGAGCGTCTGCGCGCCCAGATCGGTGAAGGGCTGGAGCCACTGGCGGAAGATGCCGCGCACGCCCTCGTTGCCCTGCAAATAGACGCCGCGGATGCGGCCCGTGCCGTTGTCGAGGTTGAAGTAGGCGGAGAACTTCTCGTACGCCGGCTTCGTGACGAGCCGGCCCTGCGGCGAAGGCTGCGGCTGCGCGGCGGGCTGGCCCTCGGCCGCCCCGGGCGGCGTGGGCTGCGGGGTGGGCGTCACGATCTCGCCGAAGTGTTCTTTGACGTAGGCGCGCGATCCCAACAGCCCCTGCTCCTCGCCGCTCCAGAGCGCGACGCGGATCGTGCGGCGGGGCTTAAGGCCCGACGACTGGATGATGCGCGCGGCCTCCATCGCCACGGCCACGCCCGCGGCGTTGTCGGTCGCGCCCGTCCCGCCGTGCCAAGAGTCCATGTGCCCGCCGAGCATCACCACCTCGTCGCGGAGATCGGTGCCGGGAATCTCCGCGACCGTGTTGTAGCCCATCAGGTCTTCGTCGTGGAACTGCACTTCGAGGTTGACGGCCATCGTGACGCGCTCGCCGGCCTTGAGCATCCGCACCAGCCGGTTGTAGTGCTCGGCGGCCATCACGAGCTGCGGCGCGAAGGCGGGCGCGTCCTTCGCGTAAGCCGAAGGGCCGCGCGGCGCGTTCGGATTCGCCGGCGCGTCGAGCGGCGCGACCTCGCGCGGCGGGACTGAGGCCGCGCTGACGAACAGGTTCCCGCCGTCGCCGCGGCCGGGATCGACGAGCAGGGCCGCGCCCTCGTCGTGCAGGAACTTCAGCCGCAGGTTGTTGAAGCGGGCCTGCGCGCGCTGCTCGGGCGTCGGCTGGAAGCGCTGCTGCTGACGGCCGCGCTGCGTCGCCGGGTCGGGCGCGTTGGCGAGGTCGAGCAGCTGCTTCTCGGTGAGGCGCGTGCCCTCGGCGTCGAAGTGCGCGCGCACCTCGCGCGCGGGGCCGGTCAGGACGATCTTGCCGCGCAGTTGGCCGCGGTACTTTTCCAGACCCTGCTCGTCGGCCGCGTCGAGGTGGACGACCTCGGCGCTGAGCGGCCCGGAAGGCGTGCCCGGCGACCAAGCCTTCGGGTACGCGATGACGGGGAACCCCTGCGGCGCGACGACCTCGGCCGAGAAGCGCTTGAGCGACCAGCCGCGCCCGAACGGCCCCCACGGTTCGAGCCGCGCGTTCTGCATCCCCCACTTCAACATCTGATCGCGCGTCCACTCGTTGGCGCGCTTCATCTGCGGCGAGTTGGTCAGGCGCGGGCCGATCACGTCCGTCAGGTGGCTGAGGATCTGCATCACCTGCGAGCGGTTCATCCCCTCGTCCATGATCTTGGCGACGGGGTCGTTCGGATCGAGCGCGGGCCGCGCGGACTGCGCTGGCGCGGCCGGCTGCGCCGCCGGCTGTTGCTGCCGCGCGCGCGCGACGAGTCCCGCGGGCGGAAGTTGACAGAGCAGCAGCGTCGCTGCCAGAAGGAGTCTGGGCATGGTCGGTGGTCTCCTGAACTTTTTAACGTGCTCGGCGCGCGGCCCGCCGCCCCTCCGAGAGCGCGGGCCGTCTTTTTCGACAGAGGATAATTCAATTCCCGCGCGGCCGGCAATAGAGTCGCGCCGGCGCGACGTTCGGAAGACCGGCGGCGCGTGCCCCGACCGGGGTCACAAGTCTGACCGCCCGCCGGGGGTGATATACTGCGGCCCGCGATTCACATGGCGGCCGGGCGCGCGCGCCGCACGGGCGCGACGGACGAACAGATCGCATACCTGAAGGCCGTCACGGGGCTCAGTGCCCCAACGCGGAGGTGGCGATGCGACTCTCCCGTCTGGTCTCACTGGTTCTCGCGCGCCTGAAAGACGAGGCCGGGAGCGACCACCTGAATGAGCGTTACATTTACGGGTCGTTGAACTTCTCCGGCGGGCGCAACATGCACGTGGCGAACCCGCCGAACGAAGAGCGGAAACCTCCCTACAAGCGCCGCGACGTGTCGCTCACGGGCGAGGAAGAAGTCGGCGGCGATTACCTGCTGTTCGTCGACGCGCCCCACGACATGTGGACGTTTCTGGAAGATTACGACACCCGCGGAGAGTTGGAGGCCCGGATTCTGGGCGGCGGGGGCCTCACCAACCCGTTCGTCGGCTGCATGATCGCAATCGTCGATGGCGAGCCGAAGGACTACGAGCTTACTTACTTCGACGAGTCGGCCGGCGCGCGAAAACGTTTCGCCAAGAGCGAGCAGGACGCAGACCCGAACCCGTTCGGCAGAAAGTATCCTGAACTGGAATTGAGGTGGCTGGGGTAAGCGCCGCGCCGTGTGCCAAGCGGCGCGGGCGGATTCGGCGGCGAACTAACGCGGGCGCGGCTTCGTAATTTCACACGGAAGGGGGCGAGGGATGTACTGTTCATCTTGCGGCGCGGCGGTGGCGCAGGGCACGAGTTTCTGCAACGTGTGCGGGGCAAAACTCGGCGGGGCGCAGGGCGGCGAATCGTCGGGGCTGACGCCCGACTCGCTGGTGTGGGCGGCGGTCGCGGTCTTCGTCGTCGGCCTCGGCGGCCTTATCGGCCTGCTGGCGGTGATGAAGGAGACGGTCGGCTTCCCCAACGAAGTGATCCTCGCCGTCGCCGCGGTGTTCCTGCTGCTCATGTTCGCCATGGAGGCCGTGTTCGTCGGGCTGCTGCTCAAGCGCGCGAGGGCCGCGAAGGGCGCGACGGGGGCGTCATCGAACTCCGCGGAGACCAAAGAACTCGGGGCGGCGCGGCCCGCCGCGCTCCCCGAACACGCGCCACTCGAACCCGCGCCGAGCGTGACCGAGCACACGACGCGCGCCTTCGAGCCGAGCTACGCCGAGCGCGGCGCGGCGAAACGTTAAGACGCCGAAAAATTCGGGCGCGGTAAAAACCGAAACCTTCGGGCGCGATGAAGGCGAAACGCCCGCGGGCGACTCTCGCGAGAGTCGCCCGCGGGCGTTTCAACGTGTGTCCGCCGTCGCGCTTCAGCGCGCGGCGCGCGTATCAGTGCCGGCCTCCGTCGCCGCCGGGACGATGGGCGCGGAGAGCGGCTCGGACTTGTAGCCGCACGACTCGTTCGCGCAGGTGTAGGTCGTGCCCTTCTTCGTCGTCTTCTCCAAGAGGAACGGCGCGCGGCACTGCGGGCAAGGCTCCTGCACCGGCTTGTCCCAGTAGACCGCGTCGCACTTCGGGTACTCCGAGCAGCCGTAGAACGCCTTGCCGCGCTTCGACTTCTTCACGACGATCTCGCCGCGGCAGCCCGGCTTCGGGCAGGCGACGCCCGTCGTCTCGCGCTTCACGTACTTGCACGTCGGGTAGTTCGAGCACGAGATGAACTCGCCGAAGCGGCCCTGCCGGCGGACGAGGTGCGCGCCGTCCTCCGGGCACTTCTCGTCGAGCGGCACGGGCGCGGCCGCGACCTGACCCGACTTGCTGATCTTGCGAATGTTGCGGCACTCGGGGTAGCCCGTGCACCCCAAGAACTGTCCGAAGCGGCCGCGCTTCAAAGCCATCGGCTTGCCGCACAGCTCGCACTCCTCCGCCTGCTCGCCCTCCGCGCCGTCGGCCGCCGCCGCGGCGCTTTTCCCGTCGCCGTCAACCGCCGAGGACGCGGCGGCCGGCTTGGCTATCTCGCGCGTCGTGCGGCACTCGGGGTAGTTCGAGCAGGAGAGGAACTGGCCGAAGCGGCCGAACTTGATGACCATCGGCGAGCCGCAGTTCTCACACTTCTCGTCGGTCGGGATGGCCTGCTGCTTCGCGGCGCGCATCGTGCTCTCGGCCGTCTTCAAATCCTTCGCGAACTTCCCGTAGAAGTCCTTGAGCGCCTCCGTCCACTTGAGCTTCCCTTCCTCGATCTCGTCCAGCTCATGCTCCATCCGCGCCGTGTACGACTCGTTGAAGAGGTCGTCGAACGAGGCGACGAGCAGATCGTTGACGGTCGTGCCGAGCGCGGTCGGGTGGAAGCGGCCCTCGACGCGCTCGACGTACTCGCGATCCTGAATCGTCGTCATGATCGCCGCGTAGGTCGAGGGGCGGCCGATGCCCTTCTCTTCGAGCGCCTTGACGAGCGTCGCCTCGGTGTAGCGCGGCGGCGGCTCCGTGAAGTGCTGTTCGGGCGTGACCGAGTTGAGGCCCAGCGCGTCGCCCTTCGCAACCAGCGGCAGCTTGCGCGCGGCCTCCTCGTCCTCGTCCGAAACCTTCTCGTCGCGGCCCTCCTCGTAAACCCTGAGGAAGCCGTCGAACTTCAAGACCGACCCCGTCGCGCGGAACAGGAGGCGGCCCGCCTCGATGTCGATGGTCGTCTGATCGTAGACGGCCGCCGTCATCTGCGAGGCGACGAAACGCTGCCAGATGAGTTTGTAGAGGCGGAACTCGTCGCGGCTGAGGAAACGCTCGACCGACTCGGGCGTGCGACTAACGTCCGTCGGGCGGATGGCCTCGTGCGCGTCCTGCGCGTCCTTCTTCGAGCGGTAGAAGACCGCCTTCTCGGGCAGGTACTGCGCGCCGTACTGCTCGCCGATGAAGCCGCGCACCTCACTCAAAGCCGCGTCCGAGACGCGCGTCGAGTCCGTCCTCATGTAGGTGATGAGGCCGACCGAGCCTTCCGCGCCGAGTTCCACGCCCTCGTAGAGTTTCTGCGCGACCATCATCGCCTTCTTGACGGGGAAGCTCAGCTTGCGCGACGCCTCCTGCTGCAACTTCGACGTGATGAACGGCGGGACGGGGTTGCGCCGCCGCTCCTTCGTGACCACGTCCGCCACGACGTAACTCTGCCCCTCGGCCTCGGCGACGATCTCTTTCGCCTGCCCCTCGTTCGAGATCAGGATTTCGTTCTTCTTGACGTCCTGATCGAAGTTCGAGGTCTTGACCGTCTGCTCGCCGACCTTCAGCAGCCGCGCGTCGAACGCGGGCGGGAGTTTCGCCGCGAGGTTGGCGATGATCGTCCAGTACTCGGTCTTGACGAAGTTCTCGATCTCGCGCTCGCGCTCGACCACCATGCGGAGCGCGACCGACTGCACGCGGCCCGCCGAGAGGCGGCCGCCGACCGTGCGGCAGAGCAGCGGCGAGACCTTGTAGCCGACGAGCCGGTCGAGCACGCGGCGGGCCTGCTGCGCGTCGACCAGATTCATGTCAACCTGCTTCGGCGACTTGAAGGCGTCCTGCACCGCGCGCTTCGTGATCTCGTTGAACATCACGCGGAACGTGGGCTTCTTGGGCCGCTTCGGCACGATCTCTTCCGCCAAGTGCTGGCAGATGGCCTCGCCCTCGCGGTCGGGGTCGGCCGCGAGGAAGATCGACTCGGCCTCCCGCGCCGCGGCCTTCAGCTCGGAAACGACCTTGCGGTTGTTGCGCTTCTTCGTGTCGGGGATGACCTCGTAGGTCGGCTCGAAGTTGTTCTCGACGTCGACGCCGAGACCCTTCGACGGCAGGTCTTTAATGTGGCCGATGGAGGCCATCACGCGGTAGTCCGGCCCTAAATATTTTCCGATGGTCTTCGCCTTCGCGGGCGACTCGACTACGACTAAATTCTTCGCCATTCAGATTCCCTTCGACGGCCGGCGGGGCTGCCCCCTTGAAGTTGAGTTTGTCCTTAATGCCTGTCCGGCCAACCGTTTAGATGTCGCCCGGCGACGTTTGTAGCGCCGGACCGGCCGGTCTTTTTGCCCGAATTCGCGGGCGGTTTCCCCGCGGAAACCGGCGACGACTTTTGCCCCGGCCTTGTCTGAGCGGTGGAGAATGCATCAGGCGGGAAGCCGCTGTCAAATGGGTCGGCGGCGGCGTGCGTCCGCGCGAGCGGCTTTAAAGCGGCCCGTCTGAACTGCCGGGCGGCGGCGCTGGCGCGCGGCGAGGGGCGAACTTCGGCGGCCAAATTTCCGGGCGACGAGTCGGCGGCCGCACGTCCGAGGGCAGCCGCCGCCGCCGGCGCGAGGGCGCGGTTAACGGCCGCCGCCGCGTTCGTCAAACGTCGCCGCCGCGCTTTTCGTTAACCGCCGCCGCCGCGTTTCAGCTCGCGCGCGAGGCGGCGGCGGGCCTCCTCCATCGCGCGCTTTTCGTCGCCCGCGACGGACGGGTAGCGGAGCTTGAGCGCGCGCAGTTTTCTCGCCATCAAGTCGGCGACGGCGAGCGCGGTGAACCAGCGGTTGTCGGCCGGGACGACGTGCCACGGCGCGGCGCGCGTCGAGGTGAGCGCGAGCATGTCTTCGTGCGCGCGCTCGTGCTCGCGCCACAGGTCGCGGTTGTCGAGGTCGGCCGCGGAGAACTTCCACTTCTTGTCCGCGTCGGTGGTGCGCTCAAGCAGGCGCTCGGCCTGCTTCGCGCGCGAGAGGTGGAGGAAGAACTTGAGGACGACGACGCCGTTGTCCGCGAGGTACTGCTCGAAGTTGTTGATCTCGCCCGCCCGCCGCCGCCAGATGTTTTTCGGCGGCGCGGGGCCGGGGAGGTTCTGCTCGCCGAGCCGTTCGGGGCGGACGCGCGGCGAGATCATCTCCTCGTAGTAGGAGCGGTTGAAGAAGGTGATGCGGCCGCGCTCCGGCGTCTGGTGGTGGAAGCGCCAGAGGTAGTCGTGGCGGTTCTCCAAGTCCGAGGGCTTCTTGAAGTTGACGGCGGTGCAGCCCTGCGGGTCGAGCCGCGAGGCGACCTGCTTGATCGTGCCGTCCTTGCCCGATCCGTCGATCGACTGTAGGACGACGAGCAGCGCGTGCGTCTCGCGCGCCATCAGCTTGTCTTGCAGCCGCGCCAGCTCCGCGAGGTCGGCCTCGAACTTCGCGGCCGCCGACGGGCCGTCCGCGTAGCCGGCCGTGTAAGCCGCGTCGTAATTCTTCAGCCGCGGCCGGCTGCCCGGCCTGACGAGGAAATCGCCCACTCTGATCATGCCGGCAGGCTACGCCACTTACTTCAACAAACTTTGTCGGGCGGCAAACGATTCGCTCGCCGCGCGACGAACGGCCCGCGCGGCGGGCATCTGGGCCTTCGGACTGATGCTGCTGACGCTGGCGGTGAAGGTGGC
>DATCVD010000007.1:0-8696 GCA_036567125.1 Pyrinomonadaceae bacterium
TCAAAGCCCACTTGGCCAAACTGCCGCACGTGCGGCTGGTGGCCTACGTCGTGCCGACGGTCGCGCCGTCAGTGGGGGCGGGCGGCGCGGCGGGTGTGGGGCTAGAGGGGAGGGAGGCGGATGAGTTGGCGGGGCGTGTGCGGGCGGGGCTGCGGGCCGCGCTGCCCGAGTACATGACGCCGGCCGAGGTGGTCGTGCTCCCCGCGCTGCCGCTCAACCAGAGTGGGAAGATAGATTACAGGTCGCTTCCTGATCCCGAGGGTGTGAGGCCCGAGGCGGGGAAAACGTTCGCGGCCCCGCGGACTGCGGTGGAAAAGACTCTGGCGGGGATTTTGGAGCAGCTCTTGCGCGCGGAGCGCGTCGGCATCCATGACAACTTCTTCGAGTTGGGCGGCGACTCGATACTCGCCACGCAGGTTGTCTCCCGCGCCAATCAGGCCGGGCTGCGACTGACCCCGAAGCACCTCTTCCAGTATCAGACCGTCGAAGAGTTGGCGGCGGCGGTCGGCGCGGCGGACGAGGCGGGCGACGGGCAGGGCGCGGGGGACGGCGAGGCGCGGGGGTTGGTCACGGGGCCGTTGCCGCTGACCCCGATCCAGTACGAGTTCTTCCGACAGAACACCGCCAACCCGCACCACTACAATCAGGCCGTGATACTGAGCGTGCGTCGGCCTCTGAACGTGGAGTGGTTGGAGGGGGTCGTCGTGCATTTGCTCTCGCACCACGACGCGCTGCGGCTCCGGTTCGTGCGCGAGGGCGGGGAGTGGCGGCAGTTCAACGAGGGGTTGCCGGCCGGGCCTGCGCCAGTCGCTCACATCGACCTGTCGGGATTGTCGGAAGTCGAGCAGAGCGGGGCGGTCGAGGCGAAGGCGGCCGAGTTGCACACCTCTCTCGACATCTCCGAGGGGCCGCTGCTGCGGGTCGTCTATTTCAACCTCGGTGATGATAGAGAGGGCCGACTGCTCATCGTCATTCATCACCTCGCGGTCGATGTCGTGTCGTGGCACGTGTTACTGGAAGACTTGCAGACCGCGTACCGGCAACTCGGCGAGGGCGAGCCTCCGCGGCTCCCGCCCAAGACCACGTCATTCAAGGAGTGGGCGCTCAGGCTGTCGGACTACGCGCAATCGGAGGCCCTCCGCGGCGAGTTGGGCTACTGGCTCGGGCAGGATTGGGCGGGGGCCGCGCCGCTGCCGGTCGATTACCCGGAGGGCGCGAACACCATCGAGTCGGCCGCCCAACTGTCGGCGTCGCTCAGCGCCGAGGAGACGCGCGCGCTCCTGCAAGACGTGCCGAAGCACTACGGCACAGAGATCAACGACGCGCTGTTAACGGCCTTGGCGGAGTCGTTCACGGGGTGGGCCGAGTCGCGCTCGCTGCTGTTGGAGATGGAGGGGCACGGGCGCGAAGAACTCTGGGAGGGCGTCAACCTCTCGCGCACGGTCGGGTGGTTTACGACCGCCTTCCCCGTTCTGCTGACGCCGGGCGGGGCGGGCGACACGGCCGCGTCGCTCGCGGCCGTCAGAGAGCAGTTGCGCCGCGTCCCCAACCGCGGCCTCGGCTTCGGCGTGCTCAAATCCCTGTCGGCCGACGGGGGCGCGGCCGAGTCGCTGCGCGCCCTGCCGCGCGCGCAGGTGAGCTTCAACTACCTCGGCCAACTCGATCAGGCGCTGCCCGAATCGTCTCTGTTCGGGCCGGCCGCCGAGTCCACCGGCGCGGCGCAGTCCGACCGGCAGGGGCGGCGCATTTATCTCTTCGAGACTTACGGCAGCGTGTTCGACGGCCGGCTCACGATGAACTGGACTTACAGCGAAAACGTCCACCGCCGCGAGACGGTCGAGCGACTCGCGGCCGCGTTCACGGACGCCCTGCGCCGGCTCATCGACGGCGCGCGCGGGGCCGCGACCGTGCCGCGACCGGCCGCCGACTTCGCGCAGTTCGGGTGGGGCAGGGAAGACCTCGCCGAAATCAGCGCCGCCGTCGGCAACCTTCAGTCGCGGCTCGACGGCAGCGCCGAGGGCGTCGAAGACTTCTACCCGCTCTCGCCGACCCAGCAGGGCATCCTCTTCCACGCCCTCTACACGCCGAACACGCGCGTCTACTTCCAGCAGATGACCTCGCAGCTTCAGGGCCACATCGACGCCGAGGAGATGGAGCGCGCGTGGCAGCGGGCCGCCGACCGTCACCCCATCCTGCGCAGCTGCTTCATCTGGGACGGGCTGAAGGAGCCGCTACAGGTGGTGCACGAGCGCGTGCGCCTACCGCTCGAACGGCACGACTGGCGCGGGCTGCCAGAGGCCGAGCAGAGGAGCCGGCTGGAGAGTTTCTTGCAGGAGGACAAGGAGCGCAGCTTCGACCTCGGGCGAGCGCCGCTGATGCGTCTCGCCCTGATCCGCACGGCCGACGAGACGCGCTGGTTCGTCTGGAGCTGTCACCACATCCTGCTCGACGGGTGGTCGGGCGCGCAGGTCTACAAGGAGGTGCTCGCCTTCTACGAGGCGGCCGGGCGCGGCGAGGCCGTCGAGTTGGAGCGCCCGCGCCCCTACCGCGACTACGTCCTGTGGCTCAGGCGGCACGACCTCTCCGAGGCCGAGTCCTTCTGGCGCGAGACGCTGCGCGGCTTCACGACCCCGACGCCGCTGCCGTTCGAGTCCGGCGCGGAGGAACTGCCCGATGAGGAGGAGGGCTACGGCGCGCAGGAGGTGCAACTATCCGAGGAGACGACGGCCGCCCTGCAAGGCGTCGGCCGCCGCCTGCGGGTGACGCCGAACACGCTCGTGCAGGGCGCTTGGGCCTTGCTCCTGAGTCGCTACAGCGGGCAGCAGGACGTGCTCTTCGGATCGGTCGTCTCCGGCCGCCCGCACGACCTTGAGGGCGCGGAGTCGATAGTCGGCCTCTTCATCAACACGCTGCCGATGCGCGTCCGCGTGTCGCCCGACGAGCCGCTCGTGCCGTGGCTCAAGGACGTGCAGCGGCAGCAGGTAGAGACGCAGCGCTACCAGTACAGCCCGCTCGTGGAGATACAGGGGTGGAGCGAGGTGCCGCGCGGCCGGCCGCTGTTCGAGAGCATCTACGCCTTCGAGAACTACCCGGCGAACGAGGGCGCGCGCGAGTTCGAGAAGAGCGTCAACGCCAAGATGATGAGCGCGTTCGAGAGGACGAGCTACCCGCTCACCCTGATGGCCGGCATCGGCGACCGCCTGACGCTCAAGCTGCTCTACGACCGCCGCCGCATCGGCGACGCCGTGATCGTGCGCATGCTCGAACACTTCCAGACCCTGCTCGAAGACATCGCCTCCGACCCGTCGCGGCCGCTCTCCGCCCTCTCGATGGTCACGCGGGCGCAGGCCGGGCAGTTGATCGACGACTTCAACGCGAGCCTCGAAGCCTTCTAGCCGGCGGCGAACGCGCGGCGGCGACTCCCACGCCCTCGGCCGCCCGACAAACGGCCGCCGCCGCCGCCGCAAACGTCCGAAGACAATCTCACGTTGGCCCAGCGCGCCGCACCGGCCCGCCACGGCGCAACACGGAACCGGCCCCGCTCGCGAAGCTCACACGTCCGACCACAAGTACGACGCGCGCCGCTGACGCCGCCGCCGCCCTCGCGCGGCGAACGCGGACGCGCCCCCTTTAAGACTCGCCGGCCCGACGCGTCGGGCGCACAGGTTAAAGCCGTGAAGACTGTCGGCTCACAGCAGCAACAACGTCACACCGTCCTGCTCGGCGGCATCGGCGGCGACTCGCACTCCGTGGGCCTGACCATCCTGCGGCAGGCACTGGCGGCCAACGACTACCGGGTCCGCTACATCGGCACGCAGAACCGGATCGAAGAGTTCTTCCGCCTCGCCGGCTTCTGCGACGTGGTGATGGTCTCAAGCATGGACGGCCACGCGCGCTACTACCTGCGCCACTTCCCCGAGCTGATGCGCCAATTCAAGAGCGCCAGCACGCGCTGGTACTTGGGCGGGAACCTGCACATCGGCGACGGCGTGGGGCGCGAGCGCCAGTTCGTCGAGATGGGCTTCGACCGCGTCTTCACGAAGTTCGTCGATCTGACGACCGTCCTCGAAGTCCTCGCTCGCGATCTCGACGGCGCGCCTGCCGCCGCCGAATGCCCGGCGCTCTGGGAGCAGGCGCGCGCCGACGGCCCCCGCCTGACGGGCGCGGCCCCCGACGTGCTGCTCGACCCCGACGGCTTCGCGCGCGCGCGCCGCGAAGTGCTCGATCAGTGGAAGACCGGCCGCGCGGCGAAAGACCTCGACGAGAACGCGGAGTTCCTCGGCGCGCAGCCGTCGCTGGCGCACGCGCAGGCGCTGGTTAACGGGGGGCGCGCGCCGCTGCTCGTCCAGCCGCGCTCCGGCGTCCCGCTGCTCGGCGAGCAGATCAAACTCTTCCAGGCCTTCAAGGGCTTGGGCGTCCGCGTGCTCTCCTACCAGATCGACTCGCTGACGCGCAACAACAACTACGCCGCGGCCGAGGAGGCGATTAAAGAGAGCGCCGCCTCCGGCGTCTCGACGCTCAACGGCTTCCCCATCGTCAACCACGGGGTCGCGGGCCTGCGCCGCGTCGTCCGCGAGGTCGGCGTGCCGCTGCAAACGCGCCACAGCACGCGCGACCCGCGCCTGCTCGCAGAGATTTCTTACGCGGGCGGCGTCACCTCCTTCGAGGGCGGGGCCATCTGCTACAACATCCCCTACTACAAGGACTACCCGCTCGACGAGTCGATCAGGGCCTGGCAGTACGTCGACCGCCTCACCGGCCTCTACCACGAGCGTTACGGCATCGTCCTCGACCGGGAGTTCTTCGGCACGCTCACCGCGACCCTGATACCGCCGAGCCTGGCAATCGTCGTCGACATCATCGAGGCGCTCTTGGCGGTGAGGCAGGGCGTCCGCTGCGTCAGCCTCGGCTACGCCGAGCAGGGCCACCGCGCGCAGGACGTGGCCGCCGTGCGGATGCTCGGCCGCCTGGCCCGCGAGATGCTCGGCAGCCTCGGCCACAAGGGCGTGCGCGTGAGCACCGTGTTCCACCAGTACATGGCGGCCTTCCCGCCGAGCGCCGCGCGCGCCGCCGACCTCATCTACGCCTCGGCCGTCACCGCCGCCCTGTCGGGCGCGACGCGCGTCATCGGGAAGACCCCGGCCGAGGCGTTCAAGATTCCGACGCTCGAAGACAACGTGGCCGGGATCGACCTGATCAAGCGCGGCATCGCCGCCGCCGCCGACGGAAACGGCCGCGGCCTCGACGAGGCGCGCATCGACGAAGAGTGCGCGCTCATCCGCCGCGAGGTGGAGGCCATCTTCGACAGCGTCGTCTTCTGCGGCCGCGGCGACCTCGCGCAGGGCGTCGTCAACGCCTTCGGGCGGGGCCTGCTCGACATACCCTTCTCGCCGAGCGTCCACAACCGCGGCGCGGTGGTGACGGCGCGCGACGCGGAAGGGGCCGTCCGCTACTTCGACTGCGGCGGGCTCGGGTTCGGCCGCGAGCTGAGGCAGTTCCACGAGGAGAAGGCGGCCGAGCGCCGCCGCGCCGAGGGGCTGGATTCGGCGCGCCGCGACCACCTCATCGTGGAGCGAGACGTGATGCGGGTGGCGCGCGGCGAGTACGTGCGCTGGCCCTTGTGCGCGTGAGGGCCGGGAGGAGTCGGGGAAGTATGTGCGGCATTGCCGGGTACGTTGACCTTCGGGGCCGGGGGCGGGTGAGCCGGGAAGTCCTCAAGCGGATGGCCGACAAGCTCGTGCACCGCGGGCCGGACTCGGACGGCTACTTCGCGGACGACCGCGTCGGCCTCGGCTTCCGCCGCCTCAGCATCATCGACCCGGCCGGCGGCGACCAGCCCCTCTACAACGAAGACGGCTCGGTCGTCCTCATGTGCAACGGCGAAATCTACAACCACCGGGAACTGCGCCGGACGCTCGCCGCGCGCGGCCACTCCTTCCGCACCGAGAGCGACGTGGAGGTGCTCGTCCACCTCTACGAGGAGGACGGCATCACGTTCCTCAACCGCCTGAACGGGCAGTTCGCCTTCGTCATCTACGACCGGAAGAAAGGGCGGCTCTTCCTCGCCAGAGATCACTTCGGCGTCAACCCCCTCTTCTATACGCTCGCCGACGGCGTGCTCATCTTCGCCTCCGAGATCAAGGCCATCCTCGGACACCCCCTGGCCCGCCGCGAGGTAGACCTCACGGGCCTCGACCAGATTCTCACCTTCCCCGGCCTCGTCAGCCCGCGGACGATGTTCAAAGACGTTCGCAGCCTCGCCGGCGGCCACTACCTGCTCGTCGAGCGGGGCGACGTGCGCGCCGCCGAGTACTGGGATTTGGACTACCCGCCGGACAACGAGCCGACGCCCGCGCGCCCGGAGAGCTACTACGTCGAGGGCGTGAAGGAACTGCTGACGCGCTCGGTCGAGTACCGCCTACAGGCCGACGTGCCCGTCGGCTTCTACCTGAGCGGCGGCCTCGACTCGTCGCTCATCGGCGCGCTCGTCAACCGCGTCTCGCCGGAGCAGCGCCGCCACTCCTTCTCCATCAGCTTCCCCGACCCGTCGATGAGCGAGGCGAAGTATCAACGCCTGATGTCGCAGGCGACCGGCTCCGTCCACCACGACACGGCGTTCGACTGGCAGGAGATCTGCCGCCGCCTCCCCGAAATGATTTACCACTCGGAGTGCCCGGTGCGCGAGACCTACAACACCTGCTCGATGGCGCTCTCGGAGTCGGCCCGGCAGGCCGGCGTCACCGTCGTCCTGACGGGCGAGGGGGCCGACGAGTTGTTCGCCGGCTACGTCGGCTACCGCTTCGACAGCTACCGCGCCGGGGGCGAGCGCCGCTACGACCTGGAGACGGCCCTCGAAGAGGAGCTGCGGGAAAAGCTCTGGGGCGCGAAAGACCTCTTCTACGAGAAAGACCACTACGCGCTCAAGGAGATCAAGGCGGCGCTGTACTCGGCCCGTGCCAACGAGCTGTTCGGCGAGTTCGACTCGCTCAACTTCGGCGTCGTCAACAAAGAGCGCCTGCGCGGCCGCCACCCCGTCCACCAGCGTTCATACCTCGACTTCAAGCTCCGGCTCTCCGACCACCTCATCTCCGACCACGGCGACCGGATGTCGCTGGCTAACTCGGTCGAGGCCCGCTACCCGTTCCTCGACATCGACCTCATCGAGTTCGCCAAGACCATCCCGCCGGGGCTGAAGCTGAAGGACTACACGGAGAAGTACGTCCTGCGCCGGGCGGCCGAGGGGTTCCTGCCGCGCGAGATCATCGAGCGCGAGAAGTTCGGGTTCCACGCGCCGGGCAGCCCCTACCTGTTGCAGCAGCGGGTCGAGTGGGTCTGGGACATGCTCTCCTACGAGCGCGTCAGGCGGCAGGGCTACTTCGACCCGGACGTCGTAGAAAACCTCAAGCGGCAGTATTCGCAGGATGGGTTCACCCTCGCGCTCCCCTTCGAGGACGACCTGCTCATCGTGGTGCTCACCTTCGGCATCTTTCTGGATGCGTTCGGGCTGCCGGCTCTCGGCTAGAGGTTCACGCGCATGGCGGCGACGACGACGGCTGGGGCGGGGAGCGTCTTCGGGATTCTCGGCGGCATGGGGCCGCTGGCCTCCGCGGAGTTCATGAAAACCATCTACGAGTGCAGCGGCGCGGTCTGCGCGCGCGAGCAGCAAGCGCCCAGGGTCGTGCTCTACTCCGACCCGACCTTCCCCGACCGCACCGAGTCGTTCCTCGGCGGGGGCGGCGAGGTGGTGCGCCGCAAGCTCGTCGATTCCCTTGAGCGGCTGTGCGACTCCGGGGCCGCGCGCATCGTCATCTGCTGCATGACGATTCACTACCTCGTGCCGAGCCTGCCGCGCGCCCTGCGCGAGCGCGTCGTCTCCCTGCCCGACGTGATCCTCGCCCGCCTCGAAGAGGGCGGGCGCCGCCACCTGATGGTCTGCTCAAGCGGCACGCGCAAGCTGGAGATCTTCGAGCGCCACGAGCGTTGGCCGCGGGCGCAGGAGTTCGTCGTCTTCCCGGAGGAGGACGAGCAGCGTCGCCTCCACGAGCTGATCTACGAGGTCAAACAGAACCGCGGGCTGCGCGAGGCCGGCTCCTTCGTCGAGTCGATGCTCGCGCGCCATGGGCTCGACGCCTTCGCCGCCGGGTGCTCCGAGATACACCTTCTCGCCAAGCGCATGGCGGCGGCGGCCGACGCGGGCGAGGGCCGCACGAAATACAGTTGCTTAGACCCGTTGGCAATCATAGCGAGGCAACTCGCGGAGCAGAGCGTCTATGAAGCATGAAAACGTCTACCAGCTATTCGACCGGCGGGCCGAGGAGTTGCCCGACCACCCGGCCCTCGCGCGCGCGGGCGCGGGCGTCACCTACCGCGAGCTTCGGGAGCGGACGAACCGGCTCGCCAACTTCCTGATCGCGTCGGGCGTGGAGAAGGGGTCGGTCGTCGCCGTCCTCACGCGCGATACGGCGCAGGCCATCACGGCCGTCGTCGCCGTCCTCAAGGCCGGGGGCGTCTTCGTCCCGCTCGACCCCGACATCCCCGAACGCCGCCTGCGGACGATGATCGAAGAGGTGACGCCCGGCTGGTTCGTCGTCGACTCCGAGTTCCTGCACGTCACGCTGCCGACGCACCAGAACGGCCGGCCGAAGGCGCGCGTGCTGCTGCTCGACGGCGGGCGCGAGGGCGCGGCCGACGCGGCG
>DATCVD010000008.1:0-12080 GCA_036567125.1 Pyrinomonadaceae bacterium
GTCGCCGTCCCGGCCGGCGCGACCAGCGCCACCTTCACCGCGACCACCGGCTCCGTCACGGCCTCGACCGCCGTGACCATCTCGGCGTCTTACGGCGGCGTCGCGCGCTCCGCGACGCTCACCGTCGGCCCGGCCCAAGCGACGGACACGGTCGCCGTCCAACTCGCCGAATACGACTCCGGCAAGCGTGAGCTACGCGTCGAGGCGATGAGCACCAGCGGCAGCGCCGTCTTGAGGTGCTACGTCAGTTCGACCGGCGCGCTGATCGGGACGCTGACGAACGACGGGGGCGGGCGCTACAGGGGTCAGTTCTCGTGGTCTTCGAACCCGCAGAGCGTCACGGTGCGGAGCAGCCTCGGCGGCTCCGCGACGAGAACAGTGGCGGCGAGGTAGCGCGCCGCCCGACACCCGAACTGAAAGTGCGGCGCGGGGCCGAGGGCAAACCCCCTCGGCCCCGCGCGCCGCAAGTCTGTGGGAAAGAGGGCGGATCGGCGTCGTGGCCGATCCGCCCTTACCTTTTCTTTCCCGGCCTTTGACTCGCAACGTGTCCGGGGCGGGTTGGGCATCGTCGCCGCGGCCGGGGCGCGTGGGGGCGGCGACGATTTCTGTTGACACGTTTTACCGGAGCGGGTAATGTCCCGGCCCAACGTAGGACGTTCGGCGGTTTTCTCCGGGTTCTTTGCCGCCCGGTCTCACTCGGCAATCCTCCAGCGGTTCTCGACGGAAAAGCCACGAAGCCATTTCCTCGAATGGTGCGATCCCTTAATCATCAGGCTCTCTTCACGCTGTCGCTTGTGTTGCCCTTACTGACGCGAAACAGAAGGTAGTCCCCAAACTCTCGACCTCGCTCTCGACCTTTCGTTACTTCACAACGCGGACGGTGCAGCTCCCACGGCACCGCTCACACGCGCGCCGGCCACGCGGTGGTGAGGCCCTGCCTCGCCCCATCCGCTGCCGCGTGAGACCCGGCCGGCGCGCCAACCTCGAAGGAGAACCTGATGAAACGGAGACCCCCGACGACCCCCGCCTTCCCGCGGCGGCCGAGTCCGAGGAAGCTGCTGCCCCTCTTCGCGGCCGCATTCTTCGCGTTTTCACTCTCATGGAACTTCCCCGCGCGCGTCTCAAGCCAAGGCTCCGACTCGCGCGCGCAGGCCGCCATCGATATCCACCCCGCCGGGCCGGAGAACTTCGACCTCCGCACGAGCCGGGACAAGGCCGCGCAGATCAAGCGCGAGCGCTACCAGCAGAGCATGAGCGGCGAGCGCGCGCAGAAGCGGCTCAACCGCGGCCAGCAGTTGAAGACGGCGGGCGACCGCCTCAAGGCTAAGGGGGCGCGCGTCGAGAAGAGCGAGTACATGGACGCGCCCGAAGTCGTCTCGCTCGGCAAGGGCGGGCGGATGCGTGCCGCCGCCGGCGAGTCGCGCGACCGCGTCGTGCGCCGCTTCCTCGCCGCCAACGAGGGCCTGTACGGACTCTCCTCCAAGCAGGTCGGCCGGCTCAGGAAGCGGGCCGACTACACCAACCCGGCGGGCAACCTCTCGTGGGTCTCGCTCGAACAGTCGTTCCACGACATCCCCGTCTTTCAGGGCGAGCTGACCGCCGCCTTAACTCCCGACGGCGAACTCGTGCACACTTCGGGGCTGCTCGCGCCCGACGTGAACGAGAAGGAGCTTGACCGCTCGCCGGACATCACGGCCGAGGCCGCCATCGCCAGCGCCGCCGCCACGGTCGGCCTCACGGTCGAGCCGGGCGCGATGACGCTCAAGGAGTCGGACGGCGCGAGCTTCGTCTACTCCGGCGGGCCGTTCACCGACGACACGAAGATCGAGCTCGTCTATTTCCCGCTCGACAGCGGCGTCGCCGCGCTCGCGTGGGCGGCCGTGCTCCACCAAGACCCGGCCGCCTACTACGCCGTCGTTGACGCCAACGACGGCGGCCTCCTGTTCCGCAAGAACATGACGAACGACCAGACGCAGCCGGCCACCTACGTCGTCTACGGCAGCGACAGCCCGGCCCCGCTCTCGCCGAACCTGAACCTGCTGAGCCTGACCGTCCCGACCAATCAGGGCGCGGCCGTCGGGCGCGACACCTTCACGCTCATCCACCAGCACCCGTCGCTGAACGATCCGTGGCTCAACGACGGCGACAACACGACGGTCGGCAACAACGTCGACGCCGGCCTCGATCTCGCCGCGCCGGACGGCATTGAGCCGGCCACGCGCCCCGTCGGCGCTCCCACCCGCGTCTTCGACTTCCCGTACAACCCGGCCCCCGGCATCCCGCCGCCCGGTGATGCGCCGACGCTCGCCAACTACCGCTCCGGCGAGGTCGTCAACATGTTCTACTGGACGAACCGCTTCCACGACATCACCTACGGCCTCGGCTTCACCGAGGCGGCGCGCAACTTCCAGCAGAACAACTTCGGCCGCGGCGGGCTGGGTAACGACCGCGTGCTCGCGCAGGGGCAGGACTCCTCCGGCACCGACAACGCCAACTTCCTGACGCTGCCCGACGGCACGCCGGGCCGCATGCAGATGTACATCTTCACCGGGCCGACGCCCCGCCGCTCTTCGGGACTCGATCAGGAGATCATCATCCACGAGCTGACGCACGGCCTCTCGAACCGCCTGCACGGCAACGCGACCGGCCTCAACTTCGCGCAGGGCGGCGGCATGGGCGAGGGCTGGGGCGACTTCTACGCCCGCGCCATCCTCTCGACCGCTGACGAGGACTTGGGCGGCCTCTACGCCGCGGGCGGCTACGCGACGCTCCAGATCACCGGCCCGGCCTACCTCCAGAACGGCTACTACGGCATCCGCCGCTTCCCCTACGCGCTGCGCTCGACGCTCGGCGCGAACGGCCGGCCGCACAACCCGCTCACCCTCGCTGACGTTGACGCGTCGAAGATCAACCTGACCGACGGCGCTTTCCCCCGCGGCCCCATCGGCTCGGCCACGGCGCATCAGGTGCACAACGTCGGGGAGGTCTGGTGCTCGACGCTCCTCGAAGTGCGCGCGCGCCTGATCGCGCTGCACGGGTTCGCCGTCGGCAACCAGCGCGCGCTGCAACTCGTCACCGACGGCATGAAGCTCGAACCCGCCGACCCGACGCTGCTCCAAGCGCGCGACGCCATCCTCGCCGCCAGCGCCGCTTCGGGCGGCGGCGCGGCCGAGGAGAGGGCCATCTGGGAGGGCTTCGCCGCGCGCGGCATGGGCTTCGGCGCGACCGTCTCGGCCGCTTCCTCCGCGCCGATCACCGTCACCGAGTCGTTCGACACCCCGAACCTGCTGCTCGGCGCGGTCGCCGTCGAGAACGACGCCTGCGACGTTTCCGGCTTCGCCGATCCGGGCGAGGCGATTGAGCTGGCCGTCCAGATCACCAACCCGCTCGCCGGGACGGACGCCGAGAATGTCACGGCCGAGATCGTCGGCGGCGGCTCGGCCGGCTACGGCACGATCCCCGGCGGCGGCAACGTCACCCGCAACCTGACCTACACCGTCCCGGCCACCGCGCTCTGCGGCGACAAGATCACGCTCACCATCAACATCAACAGCAGCCTCGGCCCCGTCACCAAGACCCACGTCTTGCAGGTCGGCGCGCCGACGAGCATCGGCTCGGTCGTCTCGGCCTCGACCGGCAACGTCTCGATCCCGCTGCCCGACGTGGCGACGACGGAGATCCCGATCAACGTCGCCGACTCCGGCTTCGTGGGCGACGTGAACGTCCGCTTCCGCCTCAACCACAGCTTCGACGGCGACCTCGAAATCCGTCTGATCGCGCCGGACGGAACCGCCGTGCTGCTCGCCGACAACCGCGGCGGCTCCGGCGACAACTTCGGCACCGGCGCGAACGACTGCTCCGGCACGCAGACCCTCTTCGACGACTCCGCGGCCGCCCTCATCAGCGCGGGCGTCGCCCCGTTCGCCAACAGCTTCCGGCCCGAGTCGCCGCTCGCCGCCCTGAACGGCAAGCAGATGAACGGCGTCTGGAAGCTGCGGATCACCGACACGGGCGCGGCCGACGTGGGCACGCTCGGCTGCGCCTCGCTGGAGATTCAGCCGCAGCTCTACTTCTGCTGCGGCGTCCCCGGCACGCCGATCGTCAACGCCGCGCCGCCCGCGACGGTCGTTGCCGAATCGGTCGTCCCGGCCAACAACGCGCCCGACCCGGACGAGACCGTCACGATGAGCTTCCCGCTCAAGAACGTCGGCACGGGCCTGACCAGCAACCTCGTCGCCACGCTGCTGCCCGGCGGCGGCGTCAACGCGCCGAGCGGCCCGCAGAGCTACGGCGCGATAAGCCCCATCGGCCCGGCCGTCGCGCGCGACTTCACGTTCGTGCCTTCCGGCAGTTGTGGCGGCAACATCACCGCGACCCTCCAGTTGCAGGACGGCCCGCTCAACCTCGGCACCGTCTCGTACACGATCCGCCTCGGCTCGACCGTGGTCGGCGGCGCGAGCGGCGCGAACACGACGAGCATCGCCGTCCCCGGCGCGGGCACCGGCGCGTCAACGGGCGCGCCCGCCAACCCCTACCCGTCCGCCATCAACATCTCCGGCGTGACCGGCACGGTGACGAAGGTGACGGCCACGCTCCACGGCTTCAGCCACACCTTCCCCAGCGACGTGGACGTGCTGCTCGTCGGCCCCGGCGGGCAGACCGTCATGCTCATGTCGGACGCGGGCGGCAGCCTCGACGCCGTCAACACGACGCTCACCTTCGACGACGCCGCGCCGGCCGTCGGCACGAACATCGTCAGCGGCACGTTCCGGCCGACCAACGTCGGGACGGCCGATCCGTTCCCGGCCCCCGCGCCGGCCGCGCCCCACGGGACGCAGCTCGCCGGCTTCAACGGGATCAGCCCGAACGGCGCGTGGCGGCTCTTCGTCGTCGACGACTTGGGCACCGACTCAGGCTCCGTCGCCGGCGGCTGGAGCCTGACCATCGTCACGGCCGATCCGCTCTGCCTCTCGTCGCCGTGCACCATCGGCGCGCCGGACGTCGTGCAGTCGAACGACGCGGGCGCGTGCGGCGCGTTCGTCCATTTCCCGACGCCGACGATCACCGGCAGTTGCGGCGTCCTCTCCTACAGCCCGCCGTCGGGGTCGTTCTTCCCCGTCGGCCTGACGCCCGTCTCGATCACCGGCACGCTGCAAGACAACTCCGCCGTGAGCGGCTCCTGCAACGTGACGATCAACGACGCCGAGCAGCCGTCAATCGGCGGCGGCGCGGTGAGCCGGCCGAGCCTGTGGCCGGCCAACCACAAGATGGTTGACGTGGCGGTCAACTACACGGTCGGCGACAACTGCACGGCCGCCGGGGCGATCACGCGCTCGCTCGGCGTCGCGTCGAACGAGCCGGTCAACGGCACGGGCGACGGCGACACCGCGCCGGACTGGCAGGTCGTCGGGCCGAACCTCGTGCGGCTGCGCGCCGAACGCTCCGGCAACGGATCGGGCCGCATCTACACCATCACGATCAAGGCCACTGACGCGCACGGCAACTCGTCGAGCAAGGACGTGTTCGTGAGCGTGCCGCACGACCAGTAGCACCGACGCGCCGCGGCAGCGGAAGCCAACCGCTGCCGCGGCGCGGCGGCCGTCCGACAAACAACTCTCGGCGCTGGGGGGCGGTCTCGACAGAGCCGCCCCCCGCTTTTCGCTTGCGCGCCCCCGCTTTTCGCGTCGCCGCGGTGTCGCGCTTCTTGCGCGCGCCGAAACGTAAATGTTAATTTGCGCCGGTCAATTCCGAAGCCTCGTGCTGGTTCTGTAGCGGCCTCGTGCTGACTTTGTAGAGGACAAAAAAACTCCCGTCCGGTCAGTCCAGCCCGTAGCTCCTTTCGCAACCCAATCGACAACTTCCGCGGCCCGCGCCGCGCGTCGTGCGTCTGTGCGCCCCGAAGCAGAGAGCAGGAGAATCTTTCCGATGTCATTCAAACAACACGGCGGACGCGCCCTCGCGCGCGACCTCGCGTTCGCGGCCCTCCTCGTCTGCGGCGTGTGCGCGCCGCTCGCGCTCGCGCAGGAGGAGAAGGCCGCCGAGAAGGCCGAGATCGAGAAGGCCAGACAGCAACAGACGCCTTCGCCCTCGCCCAACCCCTCGCCTTCGCCCTCACCCAGCCCCGACGCGGCGCGCGGGCAGCAGCAGCGCCCCGCTGACCCGATGTCCGCGCCGACCTTCATGGGCCTGCGCCTCCGGCTCATCGGCCCGGCCTTCACTTCGGGGCGCATCGGCGACATCGCCGTCCACCCGACCGACCCTTCGCACTACTACGTCGCCGTCGCCTCGGGCGGCGTGTGGAAGACCACGAACAACGGCGCGACGTGGACTCCCGTCTTCGACCGCGAAGGCTCTTACTCCATCGGCACGGTCGTGCTCGATCCCAAGAACCCGCTGACCGTCTGGGTCGGCACGGGCGAGAACAACTCGCA
This sequence comes from Pyrinomonadaceae bacterium, assembly GCA_036567125.1. Taxonomy (GTDB): domain Bacteria; phylum Acidobacteriota; class Blastocatellia; order Pyrinomonadales; family Pyrinomonadaceae; genus JAIVGV01. The sequence goes on from DATCVD010000008.1 coordinate 6,432, forward strand.
GCGCAGCGTCTCCTACGGCGACGGCGTCTACCGCTCGGACGACGGCGGCAAGACGTGGCGCAACCTCGGCCTCAAAGCTTCCGAGCACATCTCGAAGATCGTCATCGACCCGCGCGACTCGAACACGGTCTACGTCGCCGCGCAGGGGCCGCTCTGGGGGCCGGGCGGCGACCGCGGCCTCTACAAGACGACCGACAACGGCAAGACGTGGAAGAGGATTCTTGAGATCAGCGAGAACACGGGCGTGACCGACGTGGTGCAAGACCCGAACAACCCCGACACGCTCTACGCCTCGGCCTACCAGCGCCGCCGCCACGTCTGGACTCTAATCAACGGCGGGCCTGAGAGCGCGATCCACAAATCGACCGACGGCGGCGCGACGTGGACGCGCCTGCGCGCGGGCCTCCCCACGGTCGACATGGGCCGCATCGGCCTCGCCATCTCGCCCGTCGACTCGAACGTCATCTACGCTACCGTCGAGGCGGCCGACCGGCGCGGCGGCATCTACCGCTCGTCGGACAGGGGCGGCAGTTGGGAGCGCCGCAACGACTACGACACGACCGCGATGTACTACGGCGAAATCTTCGCCGACCCGAAGGACGTTGATCGCATCTACCTGCCGAACGTCTTCATGATGGTCTCGGACGACGGGGGCCGGACGCTGCGCCGCCTCGGCGAGCGTTCGAAGCACGTCGATAACCACGTCATCTGGATCAACCCCGCGAACACGAACCACTACTTCGTCGGCTCCGACGGCGGCCTCTACGAGTCCTACGACCGCGGCGCGACGTGGATCTTCAAACAGAACCTCCCGGTCACGCAGTTCTACGACGTGGCCGTCGATAACCAGGCGCCGTTCTACAACGTCTACGGCGGGACGCAGGACAACTTCTCGGTCGGCGGCCCGTCGCGCACGCGCTCGGCCTCCGGCATCACGAACGCCGACTGGTTCGTCACGCAGGGCGGCGACGGCTTCCGCACGCAGGTCGATCCCACCGATCCGAACATCGTCTACGCCGAGTCGCAGTACGGCGGCTTGGTTCGCTTCGACCGCCGGACGGGCGAGCGGATGGGCATCCAGCCGCAGGTCGGCCGCGGCGAGGAGCCGGTGCGCTGGAACTGGGACACGCCCTTCATCATCAGCCCGCACAAGCACACGCGCCTCTACTTCGCCGCCAACAAGCTGTTCAAGAGCGAGGACAGGGGTGACAGTTGGACGGTCGTCAGCGGGGAACTCTCGCGCCTGATCGACCGCGACAAGCTGCCCGTGATGGGCCGCGTCTGGGGGCCGGACGCGGTCGCCAAACACGCCTCCACGTCCTTCTTCGGCAACGCCACGGCGCTCGCCGAGTCGCCGAAGAAGGAGGGTTTGCTCTACGTCGGCACGGACGACGGGCTGATCCACGTGACCGAAGACGGCGGCCGCAACTGGCGCAAGCTCGACGCGTTCCCCGGCGTGCCCGATCAGACCTACGTCTCGCGCATCCTCGCCTCAGTCCACGACGCGAACACCGTCTACGCGACCTTCGAGAACCACCTCAACGCCGACTTCAAGCCCTACGCCTTGAAGAGCGCGGACGCGGGCCGCACTTGGACTTCCATCAAGGGCGATCTGCCCGCGAACGGCGGCGTCTGGGCCATCGCCGAGGATCACGTCAACCCGAACCTGCTCTTCGTCGGCACGGAGTACGGCCTCTACTTCTCAATCGACGGCGGCGGGAAGTGGGTGCAGCTGCGCGGCAACTTCCCCGTGATCGCGGTGCGCGACATCGTCCCGCAGCGGCGCGAGAACGACCTCGTCGTCGGCACCTTCGGCCGCGGCATCTACATACTCGACAACTACACGCCGCTGCGCGCCCTCAAGCCCGAGACGCTCAGGCAAGAGGCCGCGCTCTGGCCCGTCAAGGACGCGATGATGTACATCGTCTCGCAGCCCCTCGGCGGGCGCGGCAAGGGCTTTCAGGGCGAGGCGTTCTACACGGCCGACAACCCGCCCTTCGGCGCGACCCTCACCTACTACCTCAAAGACGGTCTGAAGACGCAGCGCGCCATCCGTCAGGAGTCGGAGCGCGCGGCCGAGCGCAGCCGGACGCAACTGCCTTACCCGACCGGCGACCAGCTCCGCGCCGAGGAGGAGGAGGAAGCGCCGGCCGTCATCCTCACGATCTCAGACTCTTCGGGCCGCGTCGTCCGCCGCCTGCAAGGGCCGACCGCGCAGGGCATCCACCGCGTCAACTGGGACTTGCGCTACCCCGCGCCGACGCTCTCTTCGGGGCCGCCGCCCGACGCGGGCGACGACTTCTTCTTCGACCCGCCCGCGGGCGCGCTCGTCATGCCCGGCGAGTACCGCGTCACGGTCTCGAAGCGCGTCGGCGGCGTGATGACGCAGCTCGCGCAGCCGCAGTCGTTCACGGTTTACGTCGAGGGGCAGGAGCGGATGAACGTCTCCGACCGGCAGGCGCTCGTCTCGTTCCAGCAGAAGGTCGGGCGCTTGCAGCGCGCCGTCGCGGGCGCGATGGAGTCGGCCACGACCCTGAAGGCGCGGCTCGGCCTCATCCGCCGCGCGCTGCTGGAGACGCCGAACGCGGGCGACCAACTGCTGGACGAGTGGGCGCGGCTCGACAAGCGCGCCAACGCGCTGCTCATCCAGCTGCGCGGCGACGTGGTCTTGCGCGGGCGCAACTACAACACGCCGCCCTCGATCAGCGAGCGCGTCGGCCAGATCGTCGGCGACCAGCGGATGTCCACGGCGCGGCCCACGCAGACGCAGATGAGCCAGTACGAGGTCGCCGCCCGCGACTTCGAGCAGGCGCTCGCCACCTTGCGGGCGCTCGTCGAAGTCGATCTCAAGCGGCTCGAAAAAGCGATGGAAGAGGCCGGCGCGCCGCACACGCCCGGCCGCATCCCCGAATGGCGCGATCAATGACGGGGCGCGGCCGCCGCCGCGCGAAAAAGGGGCGCTGACCCTACCGGCACCCTTTAACAAAAACGCCGGGGGCCGTGATCTCGCGGTCGCGGCCCCCGGCGTCTTCAAGCAGATCGAGCCTTGCAAAGATCGGCGACGGTTTACTGCATTACCACACCCGGCCGGTTGAACGAAATTGTTGACGCGAACCCTCTTTTTGTAATAAAAGTTTCGGCGCTCCAGCGTGACCGCACCGCTTCGTTGGCCCCGGCCGACGCCGCCCGTCAAGTCTCCCGTTTCTAAAAACTCCCGCACCCGAATAAAAGGCGTCGCCAGCGGGCGGGCCGGCGCGGCTCACGCAACCCGACTCACAGCTATCCTCGCGTCAGACTCACAGGTGCGGGCCGACGCCAAGGCTCACAAGCGAAAGGGGTTCACTCCCGCTGGACTGGTCACAGATCGCCAAGTACGCGCTCGGCTTCCTCACCTCCTTCTACGGCATCTACGCCACGCTGACCGACTTCAAAGAGGAGAAGGGCGGGAAAAAGAGGCTCTCGCGCAAAGGTTATTTCGGCATCGGCCTGCTGCTGCTCACCTCGCTCATGTCGCTGCTGCTCGACGTGCACAAGGACAGGGTGGAGCTGGAGAACGAGCAGAGTAAGGCGGAGGTGGCGAGGAGGCAGCGGGGCGAAGACTTGCAGCGGATCGAACAGATCCTCGGCGGCCTGACCGACATCTCCGGGAAGTTGAAGGGGCAGGCGGGCGAGTTGAAAACTCAGATCGACATCTCCAGAAAGAGTTCGGACAAGATCGACCAGACGCAGAAGGACTTGAAAGGCAGCTTCGACCTCACGCGCATCATCGCGGGCGACTTGGGCAAGCAGTTGACGCTGTCCCGCTCCATCTCGGGCGGGCTGGAGGGCGCGGCGGCCTCGCTCAAGGAGACCACCCAGAAGACCGACGCCATCCTGCGCGAGACCACGGAAAGTTTGGCTTACCTCGACGTGATGCTGGCCTTCGAGATAGACCCAACGAAGTTCCGCGACGAGCAAGGCGCGCCAATCGTTTCGCAGGATGTGCTCACAGCCTACGGGCAGCAAGCAAAGGGCGAGGCACTGTCGGACTCGGACGCCTCCGATGCCCTCGACCAGTTGCGTCGCCGCCACGCCCTCGTCAGGAGCAGCGTGTTGCAGAGCTTGTCGGGCGGCTTCACGTTAAAAAAAGGCGAGTCAGACGGCGCGCCGCGCGCGGGCGGGCGAAACTCGCACGTGGACTTTCTCACCGGCACGGATCGGGTCGCCAACTTCCTCCTCGCCGAGAAAGAGGACGCGATGGAGTTGCTGACCTCCGACGACGGCAACGCGGGCGACGACTTCGGCGAAGGGGTCGTGTGCATCGTGACCTACCGTCTCGCGCCCAATCGGCTGTCGGGCATTACGAAGTACAAAGACCTGAACGGGGCGAGGTGGGAGATCATGCTGCTGCTCGAACCGGAGGTCATACAGCCGCTGTGGGCGTTGCTGGACGTGGGGCAGACCGATTTAGAGAACTTCGACGGTGCCATCGCCGTCGCCACCCAGAAAGCGACAGGCAAGAAGGGCAAGAGGGTCATCGGCAGCTTGGCCGAATTGTTTAGCCCCGATTTCGTCGCCGGCTTTGTCACGATCCCGCCGGACTTTTTTAAGTAGCAGGACGCGCGCGGTGTGAGTCGCCGGGACGCGCGCGACGCGCCGGCCGGGGTTTCTGATCAGCCCCTGCTCTCGGCGAGCATCCGGCAGAAGAGGACGCCCTGCTCGATGGCGTCGTCGATGGCCTTGTGCGTGTGCGGGAGCGTCTCGTCGAACCAGCGGCGGGGCATCGTGGACTTGGTGACGGAGAGGAAGTCCATCCTGAGCGTCGCCATCGCGTAGGTCTTCACGTCGAGGCCGACGTAGGAGAAGGGGCTTTCGCCCGCGAAGCGGTGCAGGTACCACTGGACGAACATGTAGTCGAAGACGACGGGGTAGGCGACGAAGACCGGCGCGCCGGGCAGTTGCCGGAGCCACGCGGCGTAAGCGGGCAGCGCGTCTTCGGGGCGCTGGAGGTTCTCGCGCGAGGCGGCCCACGCGGCGGGCTGCGTCTCCCACCAGCGCATCGTTTCGGGATGACCTTGCGCGCCGGGGAGCGTCTTGAGGTTGGCCGAGAAGGTGTCGAGCATTTGGCCGCCGGCCGTGAAGGCGGCCGAGGCGAAACTGAGCATCGAGTGCGGGCCGGGGACGGGGCCGTCGGCCTCGATGTCGGTGCTGACGTAAATCTCGCTCACGGCGATCTCCTCGGGGAAAGAAGCTGTTAGCCGTTAGCTGTTAGCTGTTGGCAAAACCAAGAACCGAGACGGAAACCGGAAACTGTCTTCTTCCGGCTAACAGCTAACAGCTAACAGCTAACGGTGAAAAATGAGACGGCCGCCCTGTCGGGGGCGGCCGTCTCCGTTCGTGGCAAAAGTGAGAGGCCGCAGGGTCGCGGCGGTCACCAGCCCGGCCGGTGTTAGTCGCCGGAGTCGGTCGCGCTCTTCTTGGCGCGCTTCGCGGGGGCCTTCGACGCGCCCGACGCGGACTTCGACGCGCCCTTCGACGCGGTCGCGCGCGTGCGGCGTGGCTTCCCGGCGGCGGTCTCACCGGCGTCCGAGTCGAGGATCATGCCGCCCGTGCCCGGCTCGACCGCCGGCCCGACGTTCACGTCCGCGCCTTCCGAAGCGCCCGCGCCGG
>DATCVD010000009.1:0-2420 GCA_036567125.1 Pyrinomonadaceae bacterium
ACTCGCAGGGCTGCTCGACGAGGCGCGGGCGCGCGCCCGCCCGCTGCCCGCCCTGCACGACGCCGTCGTCTCCTTCGGCGAGCGTTTGTCGTCAACCCTCTTCTCGGCCGTGCTCCGCACGCAAGGGCTACAGTCGGAGACGGTGGACGCGCGCCGCTGCCTCGTGACGGACGGCGAGCACGCCTCGGCCGCGCCCTTGCAGGACGAGACCGAGCGGCGCACGCGCGACGCGCTCGAACCGCTCACGCGCGCCGGCACGATCCCCGTCCTCGGCGGCTTCATCGGCTCCACGCTCGCGGGCGAGACGACCACCCTCGGGCGCGGCGGCTCGGACTACTCCGCGTCGATCTTCGGCGCGGCGCTCCGCGCCTCCGAGATTCAAATCTGGACGGACGTGACCGGCGTGCTCACGGCCGACCCGCGCGTCGTGCCGGCGGCGCGCACCGTGCCGCGCATGTCCTACGCCGAGGCCGCCGAGCTGGCCTACTTCGGCGCGAAGGTGCTGCACCCGAAGACGATCCTGCCGGCCGTGGTGCGCGGCATCCCGGTGCGCATCTGCAACTCGCGCAAGCCCGACTCGCCGGACACCGTCATCTACTTCGAGGCCGAAGACTCGCCGCGCACGGTCAAGGCCATCGCGCACAAGACCGGGGTGGTGATCGTCCACGTCACCTCGGCGCGGATGCTCGGCTCCTACGGCTTCCTGCGCCGCCTGTTCGAGGTCTTCGACCGTCACCGGACGAGCGTGGACGTGGTGACGACTTCGGAGGTCAGCGTCTCGATGTCGGTCGAAGACACGTCGGCGCTCGACGGGATCGTCGCCGACCTGAAGCCGTTCGCGGCGGTGAAGGTGGAGCCGGCGCGCGCGACCGTCTGCGTCGTCGGCGAGGGCCTGCGCTGGACGCCGGGCGTGGCGGGCCGCGTCTTCTCCGCGATCAGCGACATCAACGTCCTGCTCATCTCGCAGGGCGCGTCGAACGTGAACCTGACCTTCGTCGTCGAGGAGGGGAGCGCGGTCGAGGCCGTCCGGCGGCTGCACGCCGCGTTCTTCGAGCGGGAGGCGGACGGCGCGAGCGACAGGGGCGGCGCGCTCGAAGCGATACTCAACGCGGCGGCCGAGGCCCGCGGCGTCAGCCGCTGACGGGCGGGTTCTCTTCGCGCGCCCGGCGTCCCGACGCGAGTCTTCGTTTGACGCGGTCAAAGTCTCTCGCCGGCGCGCGAAAGCGTGAAGCCGGGAAGTCTGATTTTGCGGGCTTGGCGCGGTCATAATTAATGGTGAAGACAGAAGAGTCGAAACTGTTCGAGCTGACGCGGCGGCTGATCGACATCCCGTCGGTGAGCGGCGAGGAGGGCGAGGTCGGCCGCTTCCTCGCCTCGCACCTCGAAGCCCTCGGCTACGAGGTCGCGGCGCAGGAGATCGCGCCCGGTCGCGCGAACGTCTTCGCGCGCGTGGCCGGGCGCGCGGCGCGCGTCGTGCTCTCGACGCACATGGACACCGTGCCGCCGCACGTCGCGTCGTCCGAAGACGCGGGATCAATCGCGGGCCGCGGCGCGTGCGACGCGAAGGGCATCATCGCCGCGCAGATCGCGGCGGCCGAACAACTGCGCGCCGAAGGCGTTGATGAGGTCGGACTCCTGTTCACGGTTGACGAAGAACTCGGCAGCCTCGGCGCGCGCGCGGCCGACCGGCTCGACGCCGCGCGCGACTGCCGCTTCCTCGTCAACGGCGAGCCGACCGACAACCGTCTGGCCGTCGGCACGAAAGGCTCTTTGCGCGTGCGTCTGACGGCCGAGGGTCGGGCGGCGCATTCGGCCTACCCGGAGCACGGCGAGTCGGCCGTCGAAAAACTGTTAGACGTGTTCGCCGCGATCCGCGCGTATCGGTGGCCGTCCGATCCGTTCTTCGGCGAGACGACCTGCAACATCGGCACGGTGCGCGGCGGCACGCGGCCCAACGTCGTCCCCGCGAGCGCCGAGGCCGAGTTGCAGTTCCGGCTCGTGACGCGGGCCGACGAAGTCAAGGGGCTGCTCGACCGCGTCGTCGCCGGCCGCGCGCGCGTCGAGCACATGTCGGAGAACGATCCCGTCAGGCTCACGGAGGTCGAAGGCTTCGAGCGGATCGTCGTCCGCTTCACGACCGACATCCCCTACCTCTCGAACTGGGGCGCGCCGCTCCTTCTCGGCCCCGGCTCGATCCTCGACGCGCACACCGACGGCGAGCGCGTCCGCAAGAGCGAACTCTCGGAAGCCGTCTCGCTCTACGCGCGCCTCGCCAAGTCGCTGCTCGCCCGCGCGCGAGACGAAGAAGCTTTGCCTACACGTCTCGCGGAAAGGTTTGAGGCAGAAGACTCCGAAGGCTCGCGGCCGGGCGACGAAGCGCGCCCCGACGACGCGCGCGCCGGGGGGGCGACGCGATGAGG
>DATCVD010000010.1:0-3083 GCA_036567125.1 Pyrinomonadaceae bacterium
GGCGCTCGCCGAGCTGGCCGAACTCTCCGGCGCGGCGCACGGCCGCCTGCGCGTGGGCAGCGCCTCGACCACGTTCAGCGCCGACCCGCTGCCGCAGATTTTGTGCGACCTGCGCGCGCGCCACCCGGACTCGGACGTGACGGTCTTGTCGGGGACGAGCGAGTCGCTGGTCAAGCAGATCCTCGCGGGCGACTTGGACGTGGCCTTCGTCTCGCTGCCGGTCGCGGCGCGCGGCGTCCACACGGAGCTGCTGCTGCGCGACGAGCTGATCGCCATCGCCAGCCCCGAACACCCGCACGCCGACCGCCGCGTCGTCAGCTCCTTCGCGCTCGCGGGCGAGCGGCTCATCCTCGGCGAGAAGGGCGGCAACACGCGCCGGCTCATCGACGAGTTCTTCGCGCAGGCGGGCTTGAAGCCGCGGATCGTGATGGAGCTGGGGCGGCTGAGCGCGATCAAGCGGATGGTCGAGCAGGGGATGGGCGTCGGCGTCGTGCCGTACCAGTCGGCCGTGCAGGAGATCGCCGAGGGCCGCCTCGTGCGCTGGTGGATCGAGGGCGCGCAGATCAACTCGGAGCTGGGCTTCGCGTCGCTGGTCGGCAACTACGAGACGCCCGTGATGCGGACTTTCGCCAAGCTCTGCCGCGCGCAGTTCGCCACGATCAAGGCCGAACTCGAAGAGCGGCAGAAGCAACACCTGCGCGCCGCCGGGCGCAAGCGACGCCCGAAGGCGAAAAGCAGTTAGCCGTTAGCCGTTAGCCGTTAGCCGTTAGCTGTTAGCTGTTGGCTTTCAGAAAAAGAAGTAGGCGGGAAGCAATCGCGATTTACGACTGCTTCCCGCCTTCTGTTTTGCTAACGGCTAACGGCTAAGTTCCGTGAACTGTCCTGCGCGGAGGCGACGTGGCCGGCGGCGGGCAACTGGGCGAGCATGTCGGCCCGACGGCGGATCGCGGTGACGAACCCCTCGCGCGTGGCCTCGTCGTAGTTGGCCGCGCGGAAGGCGTCGCGTAGTTGTTCGTCGGAGAGGCGCGAGAGCTGCCGGCCCAGCCAGCGCGCGTCCTCGACCGACGCCTGACGCAGCGCGCCCTCCTTCCTCGCCTGATTCTTGGCGTAGTCGGGGTTCAGGAGCGACGCGAAGACGCCAGCGCCCTTCGGCCTCGTGTGGTAGTCGAAGCTGACGACGCCGTTCTCGACGCCCTCGACGAAGGGGCTGGCGAGGAAGTCCGCGAGAGAGTTCTTCGAGCGGGGGCGGCCGAGGCCGCCGACCTTGCCGAGCGTAGCGCCGAGGTCGGAGACGTAGTAGCGCGCTTCGGGCCGGCCGGTGCGCTCGTCGCGGACGATGAAGATTTGATTGTTTTCGGGCCGCGCGTCGTGGTTCCCCAGAAGCACCATCAGGACTTTCAACCCGTTGAACTCGCGCGTGCCGACGAACGGGTTGTCGTCCCACTCCCAGCGCGGGCCGCGCACGACGTTCGCGCGGCGCGGCTCGAAGCGCGCGCCGAGGAGCGCGCCGTCTCGCACGAACTCCTGCCCGCGCGACAAACGCCCCGGCAGGTTTCCGACCGCGGCGCGTTCGAGGTAGTAGGCTTCCTCGGCGAAGTAGCCGACGGCCCAAACGAGCCGCGTCGCGACGGTCTCTGCCTGAGCCTCGACGCCGGTCTTGACCGACCAGACGACGCCGCGCGAGTCCCTCACGATGATCTTCGGGGAAGCGCCGGCCGTGTCTTCGGCGACGAAGGTGAAGGGCGCGGCGGGCGCGCGGCCGGGCGAGCCGGGGCCGTTGAGCAGGTCGAGTTTGGAGATGTCGCCGGGGTCGCGGTAGGCGACGGGCTTGGCGCGGGCCGCGTCGTCCGGCTGCGCGGCCGCGTGCGTAGCGAAGCCCGCGGCGAGAATGATTGACAGAGCGGCGGTTCTGCTCAGGTGGGCGGGTGCGCGCATGAGGTTCGCTCCTCCAGTCTCGGGTCTTCGCGGCCGGGGAGAGTGACCGCGAAGACCTGTTCACGACTGACTTCACTGATTAACGCGGAAGCGGCGGGGGAAAGGATCGGCGCGCGGGAGTAAATTTCGCGGGCGGCGGCGAGCGCGTTTCGTCTTCGGGCGGGCGCAGGTGCTCAGCCTTCGGTGTAGCGTCTCATCAGCTCGTCCCAGCGCCCTTGGGCGCGGAGGATCAGCTCGCAGACTTCGCGCACCGCGCCGAAGCCGCCGGGCAGGCGCGTGACGTAGTGGGCGTGGGCGCGCGTGTCGGCGGTCGCGTCGGCGACGGCGACGGCCAGCACGGCGCGGCGCATCAGCGGGATGTCGGTCACGTCGTCGCCGACGACCGCCGTCTCGTCCTCGGAGACTCCGGCCGCGGCGAGCACCTCGCGGAACTCCACGATCTTATCCCAAGTGCCCTGCCGCAGGTGCGGGATGCGCAGGTCGCGCGCGCGCCGCTCAAGCGCCGAAGAGGTGCGCCCGGAGATGACCGCCGACTGGAGGCCGGCGCGGTGCAGCAGCACGATGCCGTGGCCGTCGCGCGTGTGGAAACTCTTCTCCTCGTCGCCGTCGCCGGTGAGCGTGATGCGGCCGTCGGTGAGGACGCCGTCGCAGTCGAGCAGCAGGAGTTTCACGCGCGCGGCGCGGCGCAGGAGATCGCCGCCGCCGCGCGCGGGGTCTTCGGTTGTGGCAGTCTCTTTCGTCACTTCCCTCACCGGCCGCGCCCTCGCCGCGCCGCCGCGCCTTTCACTCCCGTCACTCGCGTCGCGCCCGGCGCTTCCGCTACTGGGCGCGCTCCTCGAAGATCGGGATTTCGACGAGTTGGAGGCGGCCGCCCGCGCGCGTGAAGACGAGGACGGCCGTGCTGTTGCGATCCTGTCCGAGCACGCGCGCGCTGATCTGCACGTCGGCCGCGACGCGGTCGCCGGCCAAGTTTTCGGTGCGGAGCACCTTCGACACCCACGCTTCGGGCTGGCTGCCGACGATGCCGCGCGAGAAGGACGACAGCTCGCCCGGCGCGAGCAGCGCGTCGATCTCGGCCTTGCGCCCGCTCTTGATCGCCGCGTCGAGTTGCGCGACGGCGGCGCGCACGGCCTCTTCGACCGGCGGCG
>DATCVD010000011.1:0-2145 GCA_036567125.1 Pyrinomonadaceae bacterium
CGAGGCAACCGGCGCAGAGGGCCGAGAAGATCAGTGCGGCGCGCGCCGCTTGACGTGGCATCTCGAAGTCGCTCCTTGCTGGCGCGGGCGGCCGGGCGGGTGGCCCCGCCGCGCGTCGAAAGTCGTCTGGAAGTCCGCGCCGCGGCGGCGTCAGGGCGTCTGCTTGACGGTGACGGTCGCCTTGTTGCTCGTCGCGCCGCGGAAGCTGACGCTCAGTTGGAAGTCGCCGCCGGGGGCGAGCGCGTCGATCAGGCGGACGGTGATCTGCGCGAACGACGGGAAGCCGCGGACGCGCGCGACGTGCTCGACGGGCAACTGGTGCGACTGCCCGCGCGCGTCCTCGGCCCGCACGACGACCTGCTGCGCCGTCTCGCCGGGCGCGAGCTCGACGTTGCGCGCGAGGAGCGTGACGCGGCGGCGGCCGTCGGCGCTGAAGTTGCGCGGGGTGGTCAGGGTGAAAGCGTCGCGCTCGAAGGTGACGGAGTCGAAGGCGAGCGCCTTGTCCGAGTCAGGCTCGGTGAGCAGCACGAGGGGGGCGGTCGGGGTGAGCAGGAACGCGCGCTCCTGACCGTCCAGCCTGCCCGTGCCGACGATCTGGCCGTGGGCGTTGATGTCGGTCGCCACGTTCAAGACCCAGCCGGAGCCTGCGGGGATGAGCAGGTTCAGGTCGCGCATCACCCCGTTCTCGTAGACGAAGGCGTGCTCGTCCTGCCGCGTGAACCAGCTCACGCTTGAGACGCCGACGATCTGGCCGGCGTTGTTGACGGCCCACGCGCGGCTGTAGGTGTGCGCGGGCAGGAGCTTGCCGAGGTCTGTCTTGGTGTTGGAGTTGGCGTCGTAGAGGAACGCGCGGCCGGAGCCGTCGTCGTTGCCGCCGTAGTGGCCGACGATCTGGCCCTGATCGTTCACGTCCGCGGGCTGCGCGGGCGTCTCCCACGGCTGGAGGTTGAAGCTGATGAGTTTGAACGAGCCGTCGCGGCTGTCGTAGAGGAACATGCCGTCGTCGGTGTTGCCGTTGCGGAAGAAGCCGGTCAGCCGGCCGGCGGGGCTGACGGCGGTCGCGCGGCTCTCCTCGACGCCCATCCGCGTGCCGAGGTTTTCGAGCGCGCCGCCGGTCGTGGCGAAGGCTTGCGAGTCGAGGGGCACGTTCGGGGACGGCCGCGGCAGATCGGCGGTGCCGAAGGCGCGGCCCGCCTCGTCGATGTCCGCGCCGGTGCTGCCCGCGCCGCCGAGCGTGCCCAAGATCGTGAACGAGCCGAGGCGGTAGATGAAGGCCCGCGTCCTGCCGTTGACGCAGTTGCCGTCCACGATGTCGCAGGTGAAGACCGAGCCGACGACCTGCCCGCGGTTGTTGACCGACCAAGCTTCCGCCGAGGAGGAGCCGGGCGGGTTGATGGTCTTGAACGTGCCGTCGTGGAGAACCGCGAACTCGCGTCCGCCGACGAACGCCCGGCCGGCCACCTGCCCCGCGTCGTTGACGCCGCGCGGCTCGAACGCGCCGAGGTCGGTGGCGGTGTAGCGCGCGGCCTGCGCGGCGGCGTCGGGCGCGGCGAGCCAGACGTGGCAGACGGCGGCGACGGTTGCGATCAGGAGTCTCGTGAGAGTGGCGTGGCGGGCGCGGCGCGGTGACATCGTGCGAACACCTCACTTCCGCTGATTAAATTCTGACCGGCCGGTCGGGGACGGGGGCGAAGTATAACACGAAAGCGGGCCGCGTAAGCCCCCCGCCGCCGCGTGCGCACGGTCGCCGGCCGCGCGGGCGACGGCAGCCCTCGCGCGGCCGCGGTTCTGGCGTATAATCGTCGCGGCTCGCGTTCTACGATCCTGACCGCCTGAGACCGGGTTCGCCCGGCGACGAACGGCATGGAAATCGTCGTCTTCATCTTCGCGGCAATGCTGGTGGCAATCGGACTGCTTCTCATCCTACACGTCAAGGGCGCGCTGTGGGCGCAGCCGCCGGCCGACCCCGTAAGAGACCAGCAGTGGTCTGCCTACGAGGAGCGGCGGATGCGCGTGCGGCGCGACAGGGTCTGGTGGAAGATCGAGACGCGGTACTACGAGTTTGCCGAGAGGGAGGCCGCCGCCGCCGCTGAGCGAGAGCCTGCGACCGCGCCCCGGCCCGAACAGGGCGGCGGCCGTGGCGCG
>DATCVD010000012.1:0-3936 GCA_036567125.1 Pyrinomonadaceae bacterium
GGCGGCCCACTCGGCCAGCGACCGCGCCTCGCCGCCCGTGCGCACCCCCTCGCCGAGCAGGGCCAAGTCTTCGCGCAGGTCGAGCAGGGGTCGGAGTTCGGCCACCGCTTCTTGGCGGGCGCGGATCACGTCCGGAGAGGCGGGCGAGAGCAGCCAGCGGGCGAGCGATTCTTCGCCGGCGCTGGTGCGGGCCGTCGAGAGCAGCTCGAACAGCGAGCCGCGGCCGAAGAGATCGAGGTCTGCGGCGTAGGGGTGGGAGTCGTCGAGGAAGCGCGCGCCGGACTCACCCGCGCCGGCCCAGCGGTCGTCGAGCCTGTCGAGTCCCCGAGTGTAGAAGGCGGCCGCGCGCTCGCAGCGGCGGCGCGCTTTGGTGATCCGATCTTGGATGACGGCCGTGATCAGGAAGGCGGCGGCCGGCGGGAGCAGCCACCAGCCGGACAGCCCCCTGAAGGCGAGCCACGCCAGCACGACGAATGCGATCATTGACGCGAGCCGGGCGACCCCGACCTTGCCGAAGAGTCGCACCCGCCTCGCCGCTTCCGCGGTCAGCTCCTCGCGCCGACGCGTGTACTCACCCCGCGGCCCGGCTTGATCCGCCGCCGAGTCGTTTAGACGTGCGCCCTCAGGCTCGCTCATCCCGACAGCTTAAACTATCTGCGCGGAGCCTGCCGTAAACGCCGGCTGAATTTTGCTCGCACCCGGCTCGGGAAGGACGGTTCGGCCGAAGTCGTGGCGGCGAAGGTTTGCCCTACTTCGCTTGAACCCCGACTCGCGCCGTCCAGAGTTGGTAGATGCCGCCGCGGCTGTCCGACCACAGGACGTGGAACGAGCCGTCGGCCGCCGCGGCCAGCCCGCTGTAATCGCCGCCGGCGGCCCATCGCTTCGCGCTCCCGCCGTTGCGCGGGGTGTCCGGGCACGAGGGGGCCGTCGAGACGCGCGCGGCGGGGAGGAAGGTCTTCCCGCCGTCGAGCGAGGCGGTGAAGTTGAGGTGCTGGCACTCCCCGCCCGCCTCCCTGCGCCGCTCGTACCAAGTCACGCCGACCACCCCGTCTTTGTTAACGGCTATCGAGGGGGTGCGGCGGAACACCACGTCGCCGCCGGTACTGTCCGCGCGCACCGGCGCGGACCAAGTCTCGCCGCGATCCGCCGAGTGATGGACGAGGACGCCGTCGCGCGCGCGGTTCGTGCAGACGAGGTAGAGGCGGTCGCGCGAAGGCCGACCTGATGCGTCCGCCGCGAGCGAGGCGAACCCGCCTGCGCTGCCGCACGCCTCCGAGACGAACATCGGGTGCGAAAAGGTCTGGCCGCCATCCGCGGAGATAATGGCCCACACGCGCCTCCTCTCCAGCATCGCGGCGGCGCCGTGGTCGCCCGCATGGCTCTGGTAGTCTATGAAGGGCACGACCAGCGTCCCGCCGGAGAGGACGGCCGGCGCGAGCGCGCTATTGTTCAGGCTGCTCGCGACGTAGTTCACGGGCGGGGCGAAAGTCTTCCCACCGTCGCCGGATCTGGCGACGAAGACGGGCGCTAGGAGGCGGCCCGCTCCGTCACGCTGCGTCCTCCCCGAGACGACGTAGAAGCTGCCCGCGCGCGGCCCTCCGGTCGCGTCCGCCGTCACAATCTGGTGATCGTGGCCGCGGCCGAGATCGACCGGCACGGGCGACCACGTCCGCCCCCCGTCAGCCGAGCGCGAGAGCCTGATCTCGCCGCGCGGGGCGAGTCCGGCGAAGAGCGCCGTCCCGTCCTCGCGCAGCGCCACCCACGGGTCGCCGCAGTTGTCGATCCGGAAGTCGTGCTGCGACCACGTGCGCCCGCCGTCGAACGAGACGAAGGAGGCGCAGTCGGCCTGCGGCGAGTGGGGCGGCTCGGAGCTGACGATAGCGACGCCGAGCAGGTGCTTCGCGTCCTTCGGGTTCGCCACGAGCTGCGGCTCGACCAGCGGCCGCTCCGCGCTCGCCGCGCTCACGAGCGTGTTTTCGCCGACGACAAATACCTCTTTGGGATTCCCCTGACCGGCCGCGCCGGCCGGCAGCGAGACGGCCAACAACGCCGCCGCGGCGAAGAGCCGCATGATCCGCCTCGTCAACATCTCTTTCGTCCTCCGGGTGACTCGTGCGGAGTCGGAATCGTTCCGTCACTCGCCGCGATACTAAGCGGACTAGCCGGCCGCGTCTTCCGCCGGCCGTAAAGAGATGTCTCGGCTCTCCGCGTTTACGTAAAAAGTTGTCCGCGCGGCGAGGGCGGCGGGGCTTAGGCGGCGCGGCAAGGGGGCCGCGCCGGGCGGTGACAACTTTTTACAACTGCGCCGCCGGGCGCGACATCTTCCGGGCCGCACTCGGCTATACTCGCGGCCGATGATCTCGCGCAGCAGAAACGTGTGGCCGCGCGGGTGGCGACTGCCGGCGCTGGCGGCGGCGGCGGTCGTGCTGCCGGCGCTCGCCCTCTCCGTCATGCAGTACCGCTCGCTGGCCGAGCTGCGCGAGAAGACCAAGTACGCCGCGCAGGAGAGCCTGCGCCAGAGCCTCCAGCGCGTCAGGCGGGCCGCCGAGGAGAGCTTCGCCCGCGTCGCGGACGACGCGCTGGCCCCCCTCAAGCCGGAAGAACTCCGGCCGGAGCGCGACGCGGAGCTGGAGGCTCATTTCGCGGAGGTCAGGCGTCGCCACCCCGCCGTCGGGAAGGTCTTCGTCGTCTCCCACTGCTCGTGCCGCGCGGGAGATTTCGCGCTCGTCTCCGCGCGCGAGGGCGTGCGGCGCGTCAGTGGGCGGGGCTTCGAAGACGCCCACGAGGTGCGACACCTGCGCACCGCCTACCGGATGGCGCGCCTCGCGCCGGGCGCGACCGAGGCCGGCGGCCGCGGCTACGTCTTCTGGCAGGACGGCTGCGGCGGCGACTGCGCGGACAAGGAGGCGCGGGGCCTCATCTACGTCTTCAAGCCGCTGCCCGGCGGCGGGCAACAGTCTCCCGCGGGCTTCGCCGGGCTGGCGCTCGACGCCGATTACGTCGGGCGGAATTTCTTCGCGGAGTTCGCGGGGCCGGACGGCGGCGGCGGCGGCGCGGCGTCCGGCGTGTCCTTCGGCGTGTTCGACGAGGCGGGGCGCGAGGTGGTGAATAGCGGCGGGGGGGCCGACGAGGTTCGCGCGTCCCTCGCCCCGGCCCTCCCGAAGTGGACGGCGGCCGCGGGGCACGGGGGGCGGACGGTCGAGTCGCTGGCGGCCGACAACTTCAGGAAGAGCGTCGCGCTGCTGGCGCTCGTCCTGTGCTGCCTCGGGCTGGGACTCGCGCTCACCCTCCGCTCGGCCGCGCGCGAGGCGCGGCTGGCCCGCGCCAAGTCCGCCTTCGTCTCGAACGTCTCGCACGAGCTGAAGACGCCGCTCGCGCTCATCCGCCTCTTCGCCGAGACGCTCGAACTGGGCCGCGTCAAAGACCCGGAGAAGGCGCGCGAGTACTGCCGCATCATCAACCACGAGAGCGGCCGGCTGACTCAACTCATCGACAACATCCTCGACTTCTCGAAGATCGAAGCCGGCGCTAAAGACTACGCCTTCGCGCGCGGCGACGTGGGGCCGGTGGTCGAGCAGGTCGTCAGGAGCTACGAGTTCCAGATCGCGCGCGCCGGCTTCGAGCTGCGGGTCGAGGTGGCGCGCGACCTGCCCGCCGTCGTGCTCGACCGCGACGCGCTCTCGCAGGCGCTGCTCAACCTCATCGACAACGCCGTGAAGTACTCCGCCGACGGGAAGATCATCGCGGTGCGCGCCGGCTACGCGCGCGCCGCAGGCGAGGTCGTCGTCGAGGTCGAGGATCGCGGCGTCGGCATCCCGCCCGCGGAACACGAGAGGATTTTCGAGAAGTTCTACCGCGTCGGCGCGGGCGCGGTGCACGACACGCGCGGCAGCGGCCTCGGCCTCGCCATCGTCCGCCACATCGCCGCCGCCCACC
>DATCVD010000013.1:0-2172 GCA_036567125.1 Pyrinomonadaceae bacterium
GCCGCCGCCGCCGCGCCAGCCGACGCAGGACGAGACTGCGGCACTTCGCGCCTTCGAGCGCGCGCACAAAGAGTTCACCCGCGGCCGCTTCGCGGAGGCGCGGATGCTCTTCCGCCAGCTCATCGAGCAGCACGCGGGCGTGGCCGAGGTGACGGCCCGCTCGCGCACCTACCTCGCCATCGCCGAGGCGCGCCTGCGCTCCGAGACCTCGCTGCCCCGCAACGCCGAGGAGTTGTACGACCGCGGCGTCATCGAGCTGAACCGCGGCGACTACGTCGCGGCGCAGGAGTTGTTCGAGCGCGCCTTGAAGCGCGACTCCGAAGCCGCGCACATCCACTACGGTCTGGCGGCCACGCGCGCGCGCCTCGGGGCCGTCGATCTCGCGCTCCAGTCGCTCGACCGCGCCGTCCAGATTCAGCCCAACCTGCGCCTGCGCGCGCAGCACGACCTCGATCTGGCCGTCCTGCGCAACCTGCCGGAGTACGAGCGGATCATCTACGCCCCGCGCGCCTGAAGCGGCGCGCCCTCTCCTCCCCCTGCACCTACGAAGAGATAAGTCGCTGATTAACCAGAGACTTTGAAAGGCCAAGCCTTTTGGTTATGATTCCGTCACGCCGTCGCGGCCCCCGCGCCCGGCCGGCCGAGGAGTGAGAGCACGACTTTGCACACGGGAACTGAACGCGGTCTCAACCTCGTCGCGCTCGGCGGCGGCACGGGCCTGTCGACCCTGCTCTCCGGCCTCAAGCAACTGGTCGGAGCGCACGAGCGCGGCTGCCTCTGGCTCGAATCGCTCTCGGCCATCGTCACCGTCTCGGACGACGGCGGGAGTTCGGGCCGACTCCGCGACGAGCTACAGATGCTCCCGCCCGGCGACATACGCAACTGCGTCGTCGCCCTCTCCGAGGACTCGACGCTGCTCTCGCGCCTGTTCCGCTACCGCTTCGGCGGCGACGGGCAGCTCAGCGGCCACAGCTTCGGCAACCTCTTCCTCGCCGCACTGACGGCCGTCACCGGCGACTTCGTCGAGGCCGTCCGCCTCTCTTCGGAAGTCCTCGCCAGCAAGGGGCGCATTTACCCCGCGACCTTGAACGACGTGCGCCTCGTCGCCGAGTTGGAGGACGGGACGTTCGTGCGCGGCGAGACGAACATCACGGCCTCGCGCGTGCCCGTCCGCCGGCTCCGGCTCGAACCCGAACACTGTCTGCCGCTCCCCGAGGCGCTGATCGCGCTGCGCGCCGCCGACATCATTACCGTCGGCCCCGGCTCGCTCTACACGAGCATCCTGCCCGACCTGCTCGTCGCGCGCGTCGCCGAGACCATCGGCGAGTCGGACGCCGTCAAGATTTTCGTCTGCAACCTGATGACGCAGCCGGGCGAGACGGACGGCTACACCGCGCGCCGCCACCTCGAAGTCGTCAAACAGTACGCGCCCGCGATCCGCTTCGACTACGTCGTCGTCAACGACCGCCCGATCAGCGCCGAGCAGGCCGCGCGCTACGCCGCCGAGGGCGCGCACCAGATCGGCTTAACCGATCACCTGCTCGAAAAAGAGCTGGGCGACGAGGCCGAGGTCGTCCGCGCCGACCTGCTCGACGAGGGCGAGAAGGTGCGCCACAGCCCCGAAAAACTGGCCCGCGTCATCCTCGCCTGCTACGAGCAGGCGCGCGGCGCGATGAGCCGCCGCCCCTTCGTCTTTGCGTGAGGAGCTATTAGCTGTTAGCTATTAGCTGTTAGCAAAACTTGGGCGGGCTGCTCATACGGATTACCACGTCAGACGAATCGCGACGAACGCCGAAAGTTGCTTTGTTCTAGCTAACAGCTAACAGCTAACAGCTAACAGCTTCCTTATGGACACCTCGACGCAGACGGAGACGGGCGCGCAGCCGCCGCAGAGCGCGCCGCCGCTCGACGTGCTCATCCTCGCCGCCGGACTCGGCACGCGGATGCGTTCGGGCCGGGCCAAGGTGCTGCATAAGCTCGGCGGCCGCCCGCTCATCGCGCACGTCTGCGCGACGGCGCGCTCGCTCGTCAAAGGCGACCGCGCGGTTTACGTCGTCGTCGGCCATCAGGCCGCCGAGGTCGAGGCCGCCGTGCTGGAAGAACTGGGCGAGGGCGGCGCGGTCTTCGTCACGCAGACCGAGCAGCGCGGCACGGGCGACGCCGTCATGGCCG
>DATCVD010000014.1:0-31979 GCA_036567125.1 Pyrinomonadaceae bacterium
AGGAAGGGGCAGGTCAAGAGGCTAGACGGAAGGGATTCGGCAGGGCAGGCGAAGTTCGTCGAGAGCCTGTTCAGTGTCGCCGCATAGGCACGAGCCGCTCACGGTTTCACTGCGCTCCGAAATAATTCTCGCAACAGAACCGCACGCTTTGAGTTAGAAGAGCGCGCCGCAACCGGCAAACCTCGGCGGCGCGTCAAAGTATTGACATTTATTAAACGCGAGAATATTTTATGGGCGTTCCGGCTCCGATTCCTGCTAACGACAGCCGACAGTCGTTGGCCTCACATTACACCTAATCCATTAACATCGAGTCATGGGAGGATCGCTCGGGCGACTCTCGTTCGGCTGTTGATGAAGCGTTCGTGCCGGCGGGAGAGAACCGAGCGGCGCAATGTCGAGCGGGAGGGCAAAACTGTATGTCAACACACGTCGTTTCCACCAGCCGCTATCTGATGAACACTTCGTCCGTGCTCGCCGCCGGCCGGCAGTTACAGAACACGATGGGCGAGGACTTCGGGCAACTCGAATACGCCATAACGCAGTTAGAAGAGGCAGCCAACGAACAGGACGCCGGGGTGACGAATTACCGCGCCTTCATGTTCTCCGCGCTGGATCAGTCCCAGCCCGCGCAAAAGGAGACGAGGGAGCGGATAACGGAGGACGTGTTCGCCACCGTGCTCGCCGATCTGCAAATCGGCAGCGTTCTGGTGGCGGCCGGGCACGACCTCGGCGAGGCGGATGGGAAGGCAGACGGCCACCGCCTCGCCGAAGCACTCGACGCGCTCGAAGAGACGGCGCCGGTCATCGCGCAGGGGCTCTCCATGCCGCTGTCGGCGGGGCCAAAGCCGGGGCGGTTCAACTTCTCCGGCGCGGCGGCGAAAACGGAGTCGCAGGACGTCCTGTCGCCCGATCCAAAGTCCGCGATGGACACTTTTGAGAAATCCGCTACGCAGACTCTGGAAACGTTCGTAGGCGAACTGCGCGGGGTGGCCGTCAGCGTCGTCGACGCCCTGAAAAAACTGAGCCCCGAAAAGATTCTGGAGGCACTGGAGAGTTTCGGCGGGCCGGTGAAGATCGTTACGGGCGCGTTCAAACGCCTGATCGAAAAAGGTCTAGAGAAAGTGAGGGCGGCCATCGATGCCCTGACGCGGCTGATCGGCAGCGACGCGCTCACGAAGATCAAGGATCGCGTCATGAAGTTCTGGGAGGAGGCGTCCGACAAGAAACTGACGGAGTTGGGCAACGCCCTGATCGCTAAGACCATCGGCGTGGAGGCAACCAGGCAGCGCATCACGGCCGTCCTGTCCGGCGGCGAGTTAGACCGGGAAGCGGTCGACAAGGCGAGCAACGAAATGGCGCAGCTCGTCGCACCCTACACGGGGAACATGGCGATGGCTAAGAAGGCCGTCGAGGCGATCAGTTTCGTCAGCGGCATACTGGTGCTGACCCCGGTAGCCGGGCAGAAGATTGCCCTTTTCGCCGCCGGCTCCTACTTCCTCATCCTCGGAGCCGTCTTCCTCATCGCGATGGACTACACGGACTCGGGCCGCATCCTACAGCGCGTGCGCGGGGTAGGCGAGATCGCGAGCGGCCTGCGCCCGTCGAAAGAAGTTCCGCCGCCGCCGGCAGCGTAGTCGGGGCGCGGGGGCCGTCATGGATGAGCACGCTCTGATACGGGCGCAGGTGCGGGCGCTCGCTCAGCAGATCGATTGGGCGGAGGCGCGTCTCGGCGAGGCGAAGATCGACCCGCGGATCAGCGAGGCCGCGAAGAACGGCTTCGCCGTCCTGTTCGCACAGCGGCGCGACGAGTTGAAGAACATGCAGCGGCCCGGCTCTCCCCTACAGGCTTCGCCCTACTCCTGGAAGCAGCTACGGAACATCAACCTTCGGTGCGGCGAGTTGTTCCAAGAGTGCATCGGGTTCCTAGGGGGGGCGCTGATCCGCACCGGGCAAAAGGAGCGGCAGGAAGAGGACATCTGCGAGCTAGCCGACGCGCTGCTAAATGAGCTGAACGGCAAACTCCCGAAGACTGTCAACTGGGCCGGAGTAACACTGCTGGCCGAGGCCAACTTCTTCACCGAGACGACCGGCCTTGTGCGCCTGCCCTTCCCGGACTATGGCATCTGGAACCTGCCGATAGCCGTCCACGAGCTCGGCCATTTCGTCGGGCCGCGCGTGCCCGACGGTGTGGGCGGCTTCCCCTTCGAGGCCATACTCCGGAAGAAGGAGCAGGACAACTCGAAGCAGGAAGGGCCGGCTCAGCTTTCACCCGCCGCGCTGGCGCAGCAGGTCTCGCACCTGAAGGAACTCTTCTCCGATATCTTCGCCGCTTACGCGCTCGGCCCGGCCTACGCCTGCTCATGCCTCCTCCTGCGCTTCAACCCGCAGGACGACGCGGCCTGCGAAGATAACGCCACACACCCGAGTCAGGCTAAGCGCGCCCACGCCATCCTCAAAACGTTGGAGCAGACGAGTCGGGGTATCACAGGCGACCCGTACAAGAAGATCATCGCCAACCTGAGTGCCCTGTGGGCCACTAACCTACAGGCGGCCGGTCAACTCCAACACC
This sequence comes from Pyrinomonadaceae bacterium, assembly GCA_036567125.1. GTDB lineage: Bacteria > Acidobacteriota > Blastocatellia > Pyrinomonadales > Pyrinomonadaceae > JAIVGV01. The sequence continues at coordinate 2,570 of DATCVD010000014.1, forward strand.
TCATGCCGGATGAGATCGGGCCATTCGAGTATGAACTCCGGCCGCTCTACAATGTGGTCGCCAAGTTTTTATCGACCGTCAGGTACTCCGGATGGGAGCGCGCGGCGGAGTTGCGGGCGGCGCTCGAGTCTGAGCCGGCTGCCGCCGCCGCGTTGCAGCCGGGCGACACCATCGCCGACGTGCTCAACGCCGCGTGGCTGTTGCGTCTCTCACAGGACAAAGAGAATCGTAACCAAGTGCTGCGAGTACAAGCGCGGGCGGCGGCGCTGTGCCGTCAGATTATGGAGTGGGGATGAGGGGCCAGTTGAGTCGCGCCACCCGCTTCAACCCCGTCCGCCGGCCGTGAGGCTCGGCCCTGACGCGCACGCCGGGGTGGCGCGACACCACCGAGGAGTACCGATTCATGGACGACCTTTTGCTAAAGATACGGCTGGAAGCCCTGAAGAATAGCCTGACCAAAATTCAGAGCATCTTCGAGTGGGTGGAGGAGCGGCGCGGGGAGCTTAATAAGCTAAACGATAATATCGAGCAGGCCGGGCATCACCTGAACGCGGTCTCGTATCACATCAACTCCCTTCGCAACGCCGCGGCGCCCCCATTCGGCCCGCCCAAAGTCGACCCCAGCCTCGCGAGCCTGCTCGACGTAGTGCATTCAGAGACTCAGGACCTGATCGAGGTGGTGAACGCTGCCAAGAACAACATCGACCGAATTCGGATGCACCGACCGGCGATTGATAAAAACTTCGCGGACGCGGTCAAGGACGACCTCGAAGAAATCACGAGGGACTGGTTCAAGACGATCAACGACAACCTCCAAGCCTTAAGCGCGGGCGCGAAGGGGAACGCGGACGCGGTGCTCGACAAAGCGTGGCAGGACTACACGGGCATAATCTCGGAAAATCTCAGGCTGTTTTTTTCCGACTACGTACAGTTCCTCGGCGGGCTGGCCCTGCGAGACGCCGGACTTGACGCCGGCATCTGCCGGATCGCGGACGACCTCATCCGCAGTTGCGGGGCCATCGGCAAGACCAACTGGAACGCCATGACCATCCCCGCCAGTCAGGAGGCGGTGACCCTCGCGCGGAGCATCCGCGTGGGGTTCCCCGAGTGGACGATCTGGGCGCTGCCGCTCGCCGCACACGAACTCGGGCAGGTGGCGATTACGGGCAATACGGTGTGGGAGAAGTACATCGCCGAAGAGAGTAAAAAGCACAAGCGGGCTAAGGATAAGGTCAGCCGGCATATGCGCGCCTGCCTGGCCGACGCTTTCGCCACCTGCGCGATGGGGCCGGCCTACGCCTGCTCCGCCATCCTGCTCCGCCTGAACCCACTATCGGCTTACGGCGACACGGCCAACCATCCTGCGGACGCCAAGCGCGCGTACGTCATCTTGACCATGCTCCAGAAGATGCGTGATCAAGACCCCATCGTGGTGCCTCCCTATAGCGACATTATCGACTCGTTAGAGAAGGGCTGGAACACGGCACTCGCTCGGGCCAAGCCCGCCGGCGAGCTGAGCGAAGACGAGCGGAAGCAGTTGGGCGGTTGGACCGAAGAAATGTTTGCGGCGCTGAGCAAGAAGCCCGCGAGGGGGCTGTACGACGGGAAGTTATGGAACAGCACGCGGGCGGCGCTGGAAAAACTTCTCAAAGGCGAAGACCCGACTGATGACCTGAAGGGCACCGAGGAGTGGCGCGACGTGCTCAACGCCGCTTGGTCGTGCCGCGCCGACGACGTGGACGATTCGGCGGCGATTGACGTGAAGGCCCACGAACTCTGGAAACTGATCGAGCGCAAGCAACAGCAGAAGCAGGCGAGCAAGACGGAGGCCTTCGCGAGACCCGGTGGCGAAGCGCTGCCGAGCACCAAAGGAGAGAGCAAACCATCATGGCCGAAAGCAGCAACCTAAAAACGCGGCGGGCGGGCGACACGGCTGCGGCGGCCGCTAGGCCCGATCTCCCGTTAACTTGGTTGCCGTCAGCCCGCGCGCTCGGCGCGGACGGCCTGTCGGTTTACCGGGCCGAGTTAAGCCACGCCCTCAGCGAGTATGGCTCGGGCCGCGTCGAAGAGGCCAAAGTGATCTTGGCCCGTCTATTAAATTCTTTGGAGCAGCCCCCCGCGGCCAAGCTGAGCGGCGTCGACCGCGCCCAGTTCCACCTGCTGTGGGCCACGGCTCTGACGGCGATGGGGCGCGTCTGCGAGCGGTTGGGGCAGGAAAGGGAGGCCAAGAGCGCCTTCAAGAAAGCCGCCGCCGAGTTCTCCGCTTGGATACCTCAGACGCGGGAGCCGACGGCGCAGGCCTATTGCGACTACGGCGTCGCGCTGTTCAAGATAGGTTCCAGAAAGAGAACCGTCGAAGCCTTCGAGCAGGCACAACGAACCGGCCCGCTCAGCGCCGAGGCCCATCGCTACGTGGGCATCTGCCTCAGTCGGGAGAGGAAGTTCCAGAAAGCCAGGAAGCACTTCGGGGAAGCCCTCAGGCAAGACCCTGCCGACTACCTGACGCTAAAGGCCGTCGCCGAAGCGTTGGAGGAGCAGAAGAAGAAATCGGCCGCCGTCGGTGAATACCACAAGGCCGCGTTCTACATGGCTACCTCAGGGTTGGTGGACGAGGCGATGGCCGTCCTTGAGCACGCCACGAAGCTGGCGCCGAGAGACCCGCGTCCGCCCGCGCTCAAGGGAGAGATTCTGCTTGCCCAAGGTCAGCACGAGGAGGCTCTGAAAGTGTTGGACGAGGGCCTCAAGCGACGCCCGGACAACGCCTTGGCGCTCGGGGTGAAGGGCAAGGTGCTCCTCACGCTGGGGCGGAGCGAGGAGGCTGTTGATTACCTCCACCGCGCCCTGAAGCTGGAGCCCACACTTGAGTGGGCGCAACTCGATCTGGCCTCCGCTCTGTACAAGCTGCGAGAGTTCAAGGAAGAGTTGCGGGTACTCAACAAGGTCTTGGCTAAACGGCCCAAAAACTTGGACGCCCTGATGTTTAAAGGGGATACGCTCGTCATTCTGGGGAGCTATGAGGAGGCGGTCAATGTCTTAAACAGGGCGCTGAAGGTCTCGCCGAACGATCCGCACGCACTCGCGTTAAAGGGGCGAGCACTCAACGGGTTGAAACAAAGCAAGAAGGCCCTTCATGTGTTGCAACGTTCTGTCGAACTCGACGCGACTCGCCCCAGTGTCTATATCGATCTGGCCGAGGCCCACCATGCGTTAGGCCAGTACGAGAAGGTGATCGAAGAACTTGATAAGGCCCTGGCAATCAAACCGGACTACATTCCGGCACTGAGCAGTAAGGCGGAGGCACTCCGCTTAGTAGACAAGTTCGAGGACGCGTTGCATGTGCTCAACCAAGCCCTGACGCTGGCTCCGAAGGACGGGTGGTTGCTCGGCACGAAGGGGCAAGTGCTGCGCTCGCTCGGCCGCCACGAGAGAGCCGTCGAGGTGTTGGAACAGGCCGTCGAGGCCGCGCCCGAGCTAGCCTGGGCGCAGGCGGAGTTGGCCTATGCGCTATACAGTTTGGGTGAATATAACGGGGCCGTGCGGGCGCTGAACCGCGCCCTGCTGGAGCAGGAGCACGTCCACTGGCTGGCCTTCAAGGGACATGTGCTTTGTGAGATCGCCGAATTCAGGGAAGCGGTGAAAGCTTTAAGCCGCGCGACCAAGCTTAACCCGCGTAACGCTCAGGCCTTCGGGGTGATGGGCTGGGCGCTGGAGTTCCTCGGCCCGAGGCGGGTGGCCGATGCCTTGAAGGCGTATCAAACTGCCTTGCGACTAGAGCCGGAGAACCTGTGGTGGCGCGTGGGCATCGCCAACTCCCTGTACCTCAAACAGGACTTAGACAAAGCCGCGGAGGAATACCGACGCGTGAGCGTGGCGGCGCTAAAGCTCGTGGAGGACGAGAAGAACCCGGAGATAATTTCTCTCGTCGGCTGGTGCGAGTATCGCCTCGGCAACTTTGAAGACGCGACGCGCCTGTTTTACGAGGCCATCGCGCTCAAGCCCGAACACATCCACGATCAATTGAATCTGGCTCTCACCTTAGCTTGCGGCGGCCGCCATGAGGAGGCATTACGCGAGTACCGGCAGGCACTGAAAAAGGCACAGGAGAAACCCCCGCTCCGACTCCGCGGCCTAGCATTCATGGCCTTAGACGATCTCAAGCTGGCTATCAAGATGCGGCCTGACTTAGCCAACGTATGTGAGGTGCAGGAGATTATAGCTCTGTTGGATACAGCTTATAAGGAGCAGGAACGCCACCTCTCCATCGTACCCGAACAGGGGTAGTGTTCTACCAAAGGAGCGCGTCAAGGGAAAACAGTCGCGTTGCGAAAATTGCTCCGAGACGAAGAATACAAGTGAGCCGGCCGAAGGGTAGTGTTGCGAGAAATACTTTGAGGCGGGATGAGGTCGCTTACCGGATTCAGTTAGGCGGCGACCCGGGACAGGCTCGCGAGGAACTTCGACTGCTCTATCGTGTCCCTACCCTCTAATCTTTTCACCAGCCCCTTCCTCATCATGTGGAGTGCTTCAACTCCTTCAAGTGTCCGCTCGGCCGTGTGGAAGGAGCGGAAGCATTGCATCGCTCGCCACCTCCTGCGAATGGCTCTGTGCTCTTGTTCAATCACATTATTGAGATACTTGACGCCCCCTGAGCTTACAATCCGAGGGTAAGACTTTCTCCGTCACTGAGGCGGCGAACGCTTCCGGGTTGGGGGCGTGCTTGTCCGTCCCGATAGTAAATGGCAGTCTCCGATGGCCGGCCCTCATCAACTTCTTAAAGAAGCGTTTTGCCGCGGCAACATCCCGTTTAGCTGAAAGCATGAACTCGATAGTTTGTCCGGTGGAGTCGACGGCCCGGTAGAGGTATTTCCACTCGTTACCGACTTTCACATAAGTCTCATCAAGGCGGTAAGAGGTGCCGCTCATCTTCAGGTGTGGCCGCATTCGCTTGTTGATCTCCGGCGCGTAGCGCTGCACCCACCTCTACACAGTCGAGTGATCCACCGATAGCCCGCGTTCGCGCATCATCTCCTCCAGGTCGCGGTAAGAGAGTTGGTATCTGCAGTACCAGCGGACGCACAATAGAATGATTGACGGCTCGAAGTGCCGCGGAGTGATTGCTGCAACACAACCAGACGGTCTAACACGTACTCTCCCAAACTGAACCACTACCCACGCACTTCATGACTTGAATCCCCAACACTGATCTTTCATCCCGACGACTCGTTGATGTGTTCGACCGCCCGGTCTACCTGCCCGGGGCTCCCCAGCAGAACCACCACGTCCTCGGCCCGGAGGCGGAGTTCGGGGCCGGGGTTGATGTCCGTGTTCCCGTCTCGCACCACGGCGATGACGGTCGCGCCCGTCCTGCTCCTCAGCATCAACTCGCCGATGGTCTTTCCGTCGGCCCCCGTGCCCGCGCCGACGACGAGGGTCTCGGTCGAAGCACCGGCCAGCGCCTCGGCGATCTCGCTCATCTGGATGTGGGGCAGCGTGGGGGCGCGCAGCATCTGGTAGGCCTCGCCCCTCACCGCCTCGACCTGCCGTTGGATGACGCTGCGCGCGACGCCGTACTCGCGCAGCACGCGCGAGAAGATTTCGATGCTGGTCTCGAACTCCTCGGGGATGACCTCGTCGGCCCCGAGCGCGAGCAGGTCTTGCAACTCCGACATGTAGCGCGTGCGGACGATGACATGTATGTCGGGGTTCATCTGCCGTGCGAGCGAGACGGTGTGGCGCGTGGCTACGGGGTCGGAGATGGCGAGGACGAGGAGGCGGGCGCGCTCCAGCCCGACGTGGTGCAGCACCTCGCGTCGCGTCGCGTCGCCGTAAACGATCCGCTCGTCGCGCGCCCGCGCCTCGCGCACCGCCTCGGCGTTGAGTTCCAGCACCAAATACGGGACGCCCACCCGGCGGAGTACGAGCGCGAGGTTCCGGCCATTCAGCCCGTAGCCGACTATGACGACGTGCCCACGCAGATCGGGCTCTTCGGGGCTGAACGCCGTGACCGAAGGCTCGAACGCCGAGCCGGGCGAGAACGCGGACTGCACCGCATAGCCGAGCCGCGGGGCGGCCTTGATCAGGAACGGCGTGGCGATCATCGAGAGGATCGAGGCGGCGAGGAACCGCTGGTAGTCCGTCTCCGTGAGCAGCCCTTGCGGGAGGCCGGCCCTCGCCAGAATGAATGAGAACTCGCCCACCTGCGCGAGGCCGACGGCCGCCACCGTCGAAACGCGCAGCGAGTAGCCGAGCAGGCGCACCACCGCCAGCACGACGGCGGCCTTCCCCAATGTGAGAGCGCCGACCCAAGCCAGCACCACCGGGAGGTCGGCCCAGAGGGCACTCACGGAGAGCAGCATCCCGATGGAGACGAAGAAGATGCTGTTGAAGACGTCGCGGAACGGGAGCACGTCGGCCACGATCTGGTGGCTGTACTCCGACTCCGAGAGCACCATCCCGGCGATGAAGGCGCCGAGCGCGAGCGACAGTCCGAACTGCGAAGTCACCCACGCGGTGCCGAGGCTCATCAGCACCACGAAGATGATGAAGACGTCGGGGCTGCGCAGCCGGACGACGTGGTAGAGCAGGAAGGGGACGAGTTTCCGCGCCGCGAGGATGATGACCGCGACGGCGGCGAGGGCCGAGCCGAGCGTGAGGGCGATCCTCGCCGGGGACGTGCCCTCCCGCCCCCCGAGCACGGGGACTAAGAGCATCATGAGCACGATACTCAGGTCTTGGAAGAGCAGTATCCCGACGCCCGCGCGGCCGTGCGGCGCGTCCACCTCCGCGCGGTCGATGTAGCTCTTGAGGACGATGGCGGTCGAGGAGAGCGCGAAGAGGAAGCCGAAGAAGAGCGCCTGATTGACGGGCCGCCCCCACAGGTAAGCGACGCCCGTCACCAGCAGCGTCGTCGCGGCCACCTGCATCCCGCCGCCCGCGAGAACCAGCCGCCTCATCTCCGCGATGCGGCGGAGCGAGAACTCCAAGCCGATGGTGAAGAGCAGGAGCACGACGCCGATCTCGGCCAGCGCCTCGATGGCGTGGGCGTCCCTCATCAGGCCGAGACCGTAGGGGCCGATCACGACGCCCGTGATCATGAAGCCGACGATGGTCGGCAGCCTCAGCCGGTGGAAGAGGAAGGCAATCGGCACGGAAGCGAGCAGGAGCAGGAGCAGGTCGCGTAGTAGCGGGAGTTCGTGCGGCACGAGCGGAACCTCCTTGCGTGTATCGGCTTCAACTTGCCGCCGACCTCGAAGACAGTCGCCTTGAAATAAAGGCACTCAGCAGCGCCCCGAACAGGTAGAGGAGTGACAGCCTGCAGACCTGCCAGTCCAGCGAGAGGACGAACGCGGGCCGGACGAAAAAGAAGTCGCTCAGGAGCGTGGCCAAGGCGAGGGCGAGCAAGCCCGGCCCTAGGCCCGCGAGGGTGAGGGCGGCGGCCACCGCCGCGGCGAAGATTATCAGCGGCGGGAACGAGAACAGATGGTTGCCGAGCGTCACGAGCCCGTAAGCGATCAGCACGCTGGTGACGGCGAAGCCGTACCTCCGCCGCGCCCCTCGAAACAGAAGGGACTGCCCGGCGGGCGCGGGTGTCGGCCGTGCCCGCGTGACGGGCTTACCGTTAGACCGCCAGTACCGGTGAATGTTGGGTGACGCGTAGCGCACCCATTCGCGGCCCGCTTTGCGCCGCCGCCGGCGCTCCACGTACTCCAGCAAGGCGTACCACGCCAGCAGAAGCGCGAGCAGAACAACCACGGTGGTTACAGTGCTGAAGTCCACGGCGCTTACACTTCGGACTACGAACGTCGGAGAAGCGTCCGGCGGTGCCCACGCGGGCCACGGCCGCGCACAGACCCGTCCGAGATAAATGGGTGGCTGAGATGTCGGGTCGGAGAGCTAGGCCGCGAGCGGTGGGCCGCGGTCTGCGGGCCCGGCGGCGAGTAGCGTGGAGGTGACGGCTACCGGGGTGTGGGGCCGGGAACTGCGAAGCAGGCGGGCGGTAGGTTTACGGACGATCTGAGAAGGCGGACACTGGCAATCCGGCGTCTGGCGCTTCCCGCGCTTCTGGGCCTGAGACGGTTTGTCGAGCGGGCCGTACTCGTGCGGCCGCGCCTCGCGCAACTCCGCGACCTCAGGTCGGCCGTCCGGCGCCCCGGCTCCCGCGAGCGCGGACACCGGGAAAGGCGTCAGCCGGAGTCCCTCGCCGACGGAAAAGCACAAGGCGGCGACGACGCCGATCAAAAGAACGACGCGCCCGCGACGAAGCCTTACCGCATTGCACCTCGTAACTTCCATCAGGGCAGTAATACTACCAGAAACTATTCTGCCGGCGCGGTAGGCCGAGCGCGTGTTTCGTGCCGCCGCCGTTCAAGGCAGCGCAACTAGGTTGCGGGGCCTGCCTTGATCCTCAGTTACAGCTTGGCCGAGCAGTATTTGCAGAAGACCGCGTCGGCGTCGTGCCCCTGAGCGGAGCAGTCCGGGCAGGCCTGCGTCGAGACGGGCTTCCTTGCCGCCTGCGCGATCTCAACCGTGACGATCCCCGTCGGCACGGCGATGATGCCGTAGCCGATGATCATCACCATCGCCGCGAGCGTCTGGCCCGCCGGGGTCTTGGGCGAGAGGTCGCCGTAGCCGACGGTCGTCAGCGTGACGACCGCCCAGTAGATGCCCACGGGGATGCTCGTGAACCCGTTCTCCTCGCCCTCGACGACGTAGAGCAGCGTCCCGATGATCACGACGAGCGTCAGCACCGTCAGGATGAAGACGCTGATCTTGCGGCGGCTCGCCCGCAGAGCGCGCATCAGCACGTCGGCCTCCGAGAGGTGCTCGGCGAGTTTAAGGATGCGGAAGATTCTGAGCAGCCGCAGTATCCGGATGACGAGCAGGTAGTGGCTGCCGGGGACGAGGAGGCTCAGGTAGGTGGGGACTATCGCCAGCAGGTCGACGACGCCGAAGAAGCTCGCCGCGTAGCGCAGCGGCCGCCGCACGCTCGCGAGGCGCAGGACGTACTCCAGCGTGAAGAGGATCGTGAAGGCCAGCTCGGCCGCGTAGAGCCAGCGGCCGTAGCGCGCGCGCACGCCGCCGATGCTCTCCAGCACGACGGCGATCACGCTCAGCAGGATGAGGCCGATCAGCGTGACGTCGAAGGCGCGGCCCGCCGGCGTGTCGGCCTCGAAGACGACCTCGTGCAACCGGCCGCGCCACCCGCCCGTGGCCGGGCGCGCCTCGGCCGGTCTCTCTTTACGGCTCATTCGCCAACCCTCATCTCGGGCTTTTCCCGGTACATCTACGGCCCACTATATACTGTCTATGTTGACGCCCCCACCCAATTAATCAGTCCGCATGCTTCGTACACAGCGCGTAAGAACAGATCGTAGAAAGCGAGAGGGCGCGGCGGCCATTGGGTGGCCGCCGCGCCCTCTCCGAATCCGGTCACTGTCCTCACCCCGGCAACCGATGGGCAGACGGGTTCACCGCCCGCCCGATCACCCGTCACCTCCGGGCGCGACCTCGCCGCCGGCGGAGTCGCCCTGATCGCCGGCTCGCTCGCTCTCCTCCTCTTCGGGAGAGGCATTAACCCCACATACGCCGTACTCGCCCTGCTATTTATATTGTTGCTCTCCGTCGTCATCATGGTCGTAGACAGCTACCGCGCACGGAAGCGGATGTGACGGACGGGGTGGGCGTGGCCGACGGGACTGAGCGACTTGCTACGGCCCGGCCCGCATGAGGGTGCCTCTCATTGTGAACTTGGCCCCTAGCCGTTCTGGATGCGCGGCGGGTGATGCCGGTCGCCGGGCGGCTCCCGGTGCGTAACGAAAATTTAACACGGCTATCGGTTGACAGGGTCACGCCATCTCCCTAAGATACCGCTCCTCGAAAGGGGAGTAGGTCGCCCGCTCTATCAGGGTCTGGTGAAGCCGACAGTACGTTGCCCGACGTGGGGCATCCGGCTCATCGGGGAGAGCCAACCAAAGCTCAATGACCAAGACCTTTTGCGGCTCGTGTAGCGCGCAAAGGGTCTTTCTTTTTGCGCGCTCGTGCAATACGTCCGGCGTGAAAGGATTGAGCGGTGGTTGAACTTTTCCCGTTTGCCGATTATTGGTGGTTCTACTTGGGCTTTACCGGCTTCGTCCTGCTCCTTCTGGCCCTCGATCTCGGGGTGTTCCACAGGCAGGCGCACGAAGTCTCTTTCCGCGAGGCGGCCGCGTGGAGCGTCGTCTGGGTCGCCCTCGCCCTCGGCTTCAATTTCCTGCTTTACCAGTACGCGCTGTGGAAGTTTCCGCAAGACCCGCGCCTGACGGCGATCCCCGGCTTCGACCCGTCGGGCGCGGCGTGGCGCGTCTCGCTTGAGTTCCTCACCGGCTACGTCGTCGAAAAGTCGCTCTCCGTTGATAACATCTTCGTCTTCGTGCTGGTCTTCGGTTATTTCGCCATCCCCGCGAAGTACCAGCACCGCGTCCTGTTCTACGGCATCGTCGGCGCTCTCATCTTCCGCGCCATCTTCATCGCCCTCGGCTCGGCGCTGATGCAGTACCACTGGGTCGTGATCGTCTTCGGCGTGTTCCTCATCTTCACCGGCGTTAAAATGATGTTCGCGCCGGAGAAGGGGGTCGAGCCGGACAAGAACCTGCTGATACGTCTGTTCCGCCGCCTCGTCCCCGCCACCGCCGAGTTGCGCGGCCAGCGTTTCTTCGTCAGGGAGGGCGGGGCGCTTCACGCCACCCCGTTATTCGTGGCGTTGCTCTTTCTGGAAGCGACGGACGTGATCTTCGCAGTTGATTCCGTCCCCGCAATCTTCGCGCTGACGAGCGAGCCGCTGATCGTGTTCACGTCGAACATCTTCGCCATTCTCGGCCTGCGCGCCCTGTACTTCATGCTGGCGGGGGCGATTGATAAGTTCTACATGCTGAAGTACGGGCTGGCGGTGGTGCTCATTTTCGTCGGCCTGAAAATGGTGTGGCTTAATGATCTGTTCGGGGGCAAGTTCCCCATTAGCCTGTCGCTGGGTATTATCGCCGGGGTCATCGCGGCGTCCGTCGTGGCTTCTCTAATGTTTCCGAGAGTCACGCCTGCGACGGAGGGCTGAGTCGGGCGAACCATCCGCGACGACCTTCAGGTGCGGACGCGCACGGGCGCGTCCGTCGTCTCGATCATCGAGCCAGACCAGACGAAGCGCACCAACCCGGAGGCCGACACCGTGCTGCGCGAAGGCGCGACGCTCATCGCCGCCGGCGACCGGCGCACCATCGGCGCGCTCAAGCGGCTGCTGATCACAGGGGAGGCCGGGTGAGCCTATGGATCAAGTCATCCTTGAGATCGGACTGGCGCTGGGGCTGATCGCCGCCGCCGTCCTGCTCGCGCACAAGCTCGGCGTCTCGAACGTCCCGTTTCCTCATCCTCGTCGGCATGGCCGTCGGGCCGCACGCGCCGCAGTGGGGCGTCTTCGACTTCCGCTTCATCGAGACGGACTCGCTCATCTCCTTCATGGGTAGGATCGGCGTCCTCTTCCTGCTCTTCTACCTCGGGCTCGAATCGAGCGTCACGCGGCTGATAGAGGCCGGCCGCTCGATCCTCGTCGGCGGCTCGATCTACATCGGCATCAACTTCACGGTCGGGCTGATATACGCCTACCTCGCCGGCTTTCAGCTTCGCGAGACGCTCGTGATGGCGGGCGTGACGACGATCTCTTCGAGCGCCATCGTCGCCAAGGTGCTGTTCGACTACCGCCGCACGGCCAACCCGGAGACGGAGCTGATCCTCGGCATCACGATGTTCGAGGACGTTTTTTTGGCCGTCCACCTCTCGCTCATCTCCGGCATCGTCCTGAGCGGCGCGACCTCCGTGGCCGGGGTCTTGTCGTCGGGCGGCATTGCCCTCGGCTTCATCGTCGGGCTGATGTTTGTGGGCCGCCGCGCGACGCCCCTGCTGAATCGCCTGTTCCGCATCTCGTCGAACGAGGTCTTCGTCGTCATGGTCTTCGCCGCGCTCTTCCTGCTGGCGGGCTTGGGCGAGACGATCCAAGTCGCCGAGTCGATCGGCGCGCTGCTGCTGGGGCTGATACTCGGCGAGACCGAGCACAGCGAGCGGATGGAGCGTTTGATCGTCCCGTTCCGCGACTTCTTCGGCGCGGCCTTCTTCTTCAGCTTCGGGTTGTCGATTGACCCGTTCAGCCTCGGCGGCGCGGTGTGGCTCGCGTCGGGGGCCGTCGCCCTCTCGCTCGTCGGGGTCGTGGTGGCCGGCATGATCGTGGGGCGGCGTTCGGGGCTGTCGCCCGTCGGCTCGCTGAACACCTCCTTCACGCTGCTCGCGCGCGGCGAGTTCTCCATCATCATCGCTAACCTCGCGCTGGCCGGCGGACTGGCCGCCATACTGCAACCGTTCGCCGCCCTCTACGTGCTGCTCCTCGCGAGCCTCGCGCCGCTGCTGGCGAAAGAGTCGGAACGCATCTACGATCTGTTTACGAGGCTGCTGAGTCGTGTCGGCAAGGAGAAGACGACTGTTGAAGATGCCGCGGAGGGGCAAGTATGAGCCGCCGAGGGGTCATTCCTTGCGGCCGTCGTCGGGTCGCATGACAACCGCGGGGTGAACACGGCCGTGAACGTCTGGACCGTCGGGCATTCCACGATGACCATCGCCGAGTTTCTGGCGCTCCTCTCAGGGTACGGGATCGAGGCGCTGGCGGACGTGCGGCGCTTCCCCGCGTCACGCAAGCACCCGCACTTTAACCGGGAACCGCTGGCCGCCTCGCTCGGAAGGGACGGCATCGAGTACCTGCCGCTGCCGGAGCTGGGCGGCCGCCGCCGTCCCGTGCCCGACTCGCGAAACACGGTCTGGCGCAACGACTCCTTCCGCGGCTACGCCGACCACATGGATTCGGACGAGTTCCGCTCCGGGGTCGAGCGGCTGCTGGGCTGCGCGCGCGCGAAGCGGACGGCCTTCATGTGCTCCGAGCTGCTCTGGTGGAGGTGTCACAGGGCGCTGGTGTCGGATTCCCTCAAGGCGCGCGGCGTGACGGTCACACACATCCTCGGCCCGGACAAAAGCGTGGAGCACCCCTACACGTCGGCCGCGCGGCTGGTGGACGGCGTGCTGACTTACGCGGCCCGATGACGGGCGTCGGCCGACCCGGATCGGCGGCGGGGAAAGGTGGCGCGGACTGAAGAAGAAGATCGTAGGATTCCACACGGACGAAGAGGGGCACTGGGTCGCGGAACTGGAGTGCGGCCACCGGCAGCACGTGCGCCACGACCCGCCGCTGGCGGAGCGCCCGTGGGTGCTGTCGCCCGAAGGGCGGAAGGCCCGCACGGGGCTGGAGCTGGATTGTAAGAAGTGTGAGGAGGTTGGGCCGTGAAGTGCGCGGCGTGCGGGAGCACCTCGCTGGTCGAGGGCGAACTGGTGGACATGAGCGGCGGCAGGATGGCCTACTTCAAGCTGGCCGACGTGCCGAGGTGGAAGGCCACTTTCGGAGCCGGCGTCCGCGAGGTGCGCGCCTACGGCTGCGTGAACTGCGGGCGTCTGGAATTCGCCGTCGCTTTCAGGGAAGATGACGTGCAACGCTACCGTGACTTCGAGGGCGAGCAGGTGAGTGTCATGGAGAGGCTGGGGGCGGGGGCGGGCGTGTCAGGCGATGACCCGATTAGCTGATCGCCCGACCGACCCGACGCCGAGTCCAACAACGGCATGCGCCCGACCCGAATTAGGCGGCCTACCGTCGAGCACTTGTCGCTCCCGCAGTTACGTCCGGGCGGGTGATGCCGGGCGTTAAGCGGCACGGAGGGTTTGAATTCGTGAATACGAAGGGATTGATGGTGGCAAGTAGCTTGGCGCTCGGCCTCGCCGGTATAGCCGCGTCGTTCGCACCGTCAGAACTGCTGCGGGCCTTAGGCTCGCCGGCGGCGGAGCCTTTGCCAGTCCTGATACAGCTTCTCGGCGCAGTGTACTTCGCCTTCGCGATGACGAATTGGATCGCGAAGGACAACGTCATCGGGGGGATTTACTCGCGGCCGATCTCGTTGGGCAATTGTGTCCACTTCATCGTGGGCGCACTCGCCCTAGCGAAGCAGCAGTTCTCTCACGGCGTGAGCATGCCCCTCGTAGCTGTCCTGATCGCGTATACGCTCTTTGCGATCTGTTTCGCTTGGCTCGTGTTCGGGCGCGGCGCGGCGTGCAAGGTGGCCGCTCCCGAGCGGCAAAGCCCTCGCCATTAATGCCGCGATCTAACAAGGGCGCGCACCCGGCCGCGAATAGCGTTGCCTTCATGCGCGAGGCTTGCCGCTCATCGTGTTGTGTGCGGCGGGTGATGCCTTTGCGTTATGCGTATTTGACCGTCACCCGGCGGGTAAGTATCTTGGGCCGAGCCATGGAAATCACACCCGTACGCACGCAGGACGCGCCGGCCCCGGCCGGGCACTACTCGCAGGCCGTCGTCTACAACGGGCTGGTATTCGTCGCCGGGCAGCTCGCCATCGACCCGCTGACCGGCGAGAAACGACTCGGCTCCATCGAGGAGCAGACGGAGCAGGCGCTCAATAACGTCGGGGCGATACTGAAGGCCGCCGGCAGCGACCTGAGCCGGGCGCTGAAGGTGACGGTCTACATCTCGGACATCGGCCTGTGGGGCCGGGTCAACGAGGTCTACGCGCGGGTGCTGGGCGAGCACCGGCCGGCGCGCGCCGTGATCCCGACGAAGGAGCTGCACCACGGGTTCCTGATCGAGATCGACGCCGTCGCCGCCACGTACGGCTGACGGCGGCACGCGCCCGTCGCCCCGCCGGCGTGCCTCCCGCGTGCGCCGTGAAAGGGGCGCGGGTGGTGCGCGGCGTCGGGTCACACAATGTAGTTGGCAGGTTAATTTCATGGGAGGTTGGCGATGAACTGCCCGCACTGCGAGAGCGTCAGGCTGGTGATGTCCGAGAGGCAGGGGATAGAGATCGACTATTGCCCGCAGTGCCGCGGGGTGTGGCTCGACCGGGGCGAGCTGGACAAGATCATCGAGCGCGCGGGGGCCGGCACGCAGGCGGGCGCGCCGCCCCCGCGCGTGGAGGACGACGAGCGCCGCGGCTACCCCGACCGGGGTGAGCACCAGCACGGCCGCCACGACCCTCACCGCGGCGGTTACTACAAGAAGAAGAAGCGGGAAGGCTTCCTCTCCGACCTCTTCGACTTCGACTGACGGGTGCGACTCAGCGTCTCGGCGTGAGCTTCCAAAGCTCGCCCTCGGCCTCGTCCGTCACCACGTAGAGAGCGCCATCGGGGCCCTGACGCACGTCGCGGACGCGCTGCCCGCGCTCCGCCAGCAGGTGCTCTTCGCCCACGACGCGGTCGCCTTTAATGACCAGCCGCACGAGCCGCTGGGAGACCAGACCGCCGACGAACAAATTGCCGCGCCATTCCGGGAAGGCGTCGCCCGTGTAGAACTGCATGCCGGAAGGGGCGATCACAGGGTCCCAGTAGTAGACCGGCTGCACGTAGCCCTCGCGCGCCGTCACCGCCCCGGGGATCGGGTCGCCCGAATACTCCTCGCCGTAGGTGGCGAGCGGCCAGCCGTAGTTCTTACCACGCTCGATCAAATTCACCTCGTCGCCGCCCTTCGCCCCGTGCTCGATTGCCCACAGCCGCCCCCGCTCGTCGAACGCGGCCGACTGGACGTTGCGGTGGCCCAAGTCCCAGATTTCGGGCAGCGCGCCGGCCTGCCGGGCGAAAGGGTTATCGGCGGGCGCGGAGCCGTCGGGGTTGATGCGGATGATCTTGCCGAGGTGATTGTCGAGCTGCTGCACCTTCGGGCGGTTCGGCCGGTCGAAGCGGTCGCCGAGCGTGACGTAGAGCATCCCGTCAGGCCCGAAGGCGAGCCGCGAGCCGAAGTGCAGGCCGTTGTTGTAAGTCGGCAAGGCCCGGAAGATGATGCGGACTTGTTCGAGGTTGCGTCGGTCTTCCGTCAAAACCCCGCGCGCCACACTCGTCCCGCTCCCGCCCTCGCGCTGCTCCGAGAAGCTCCAGAAGATGGTGCGATCCCGCGAGAAATTCGGACTGAGAGCGACGTCGAGGAGACCGCCCTGCCCGCGCGCCGTGATCGGCGGCAGCCCACCCTGCCCGCTCGCGGCCGACACGCCGCCCGCGCCCACGGGCAGCAGGCCGCCGATAGGCTGGCCGACTTCGCCTTTGGCCGAGACGACGCGCATCCGCCCCGGCTTCTCGGTGACGAGCAGGTCTCCGTCCGGCAGCGGCTCGACCGCCCACGGCCTCTCCAACCCTTTCGCCAGAACGGTCACGTCGAAGGCCATGCCGGACTTCACCGCGCAGGCGCGGGTCTGCCCCGGAAAGGCCGGCTTCTGTTCCGGCGCGTTCGCCGCCCCGGTTTCGAGCGGAGCGCAGGGCGCGGTTGAAGCTGCCGGCGAGGCAGTCGGGGCGGAAGTTTTAGCCGCGTCGCGCCCGCCCTGCGCGCAAGCCGTGCCAACCGCCATCAGCACGATGGCTAACGCAAAAGCCGTCTGACTTCTTTTCATGTATTACCTTCCTAAAAAATTGCGGCCCGGAATTTAAAGTTTCAGTTAGTTTGATGGCTTCGCGGAATCGGTGATGTCAAACTTTTATGACATTCGGCGTGCGCCGGCCTCCCGGCCGGGGCGTCTCCAAGTTCGAGGCTGCCGCGCAACCTCGCGATGTCGCGGTGCGGCGGCGCGCCAAACAGCTTCGTGTGGGGTCCCGCCGAGAGATCAACTTGATCTACCTGATGCATCGCCTTGCACGGAAAAGCATGAAGGAGTGTCTCGCGTCGGGGCTAAAGAGGGCCGTCAACGTAGGAGACCGACTTAAGCCGGAAGCTGGCGAGCCACAGGCCAAGCCAAAGGGGCGTCACTCAATTAGAGTGACGCCCCTACACGCTTCAGACTCTACCAATCTCTAGGCGGCCCTTTTCTCCTCGCGGATGATGCGCTCCACGTCTTGGGCCAGTGCCGCGCCGGCCTCGGCAAGCCTTGCTCGTTCGGGCCGGAGCGTGCGGGCGATCTCGCGCAGGCGGCGGGCGTCGTCGAGGGCCCCGCGCACCATCTCGTCACCGCCATGATCCGCGAGCAGCAGCATGATCTCGCCGGCCGTGGCCGCCGCCTCATCGGCAACTTCATGCGACAGCTCGCCCGGGCAGCAGGCCGAGAGCAGTTCGTCGAGCCGACCCGAGAGTCGTGCCAGTTCGCGCAGTTGGAAATGATGATGCCCTGACATGGAGCGGCAATTTTACCACCGGGGCCAAGCTTCGGCCAGTACTATTTATGCGACGTTGTGCCGCCCGTGACAAACGCCGCACGGAAAATCGGTTCGATGCCGGGTTCGCGCATGGACTGAATGACGCAGCAGGTGTTGTGGAGCACCTCGCACGAGGCTTCGCTCATCCGCGCTACCGGCCTCTTGCTGCGAAGCCGCTGCCCGAACTCCGCCTTGATCATTCAAAGGATCGTCTCCACGTTTGGTGATATTTCCTCGTCACGCTCCCTCCCACATTTACCCTTGACCCTCTAGGGAAGACGTGCGACTATGCTCCCCCAGAAGCGAAGAGGAGGAACATCTCGTGGCGAGACAGAAGCCCGACCTGCCGCAAGGCACCCTCGACCTGCTCGTCCTGAAGGCGCTCTCGTTAGGCCCGATGCACGGCTACGGCGTCGGCCAGCGCATCCAGCAGTTGGCCGAAGACATGCTCCAGATCGAGGAGGGGACGCTCTACCCGGCGCTCTACCGCATCGAGCAAAAAGGCTGGATCGAGAGCGAGTGGGGCACTTCGGAGAACAACCGGCGCGCGCGCTTCTACAAGCTGACGCGCTCCGGCCGCAAGCAGCTCGCGGTCGAGGAGTCGCAGTGGGAACACCTGACGGCGGCCGTCGCCAAGGTGCTGCAAGCCACCTGAGAAAGGGGACGGGAGATGGCGTGGCGGAAGGTCTTGCTTGATAGGCTCCGGGCTTTGCGGGATAGCGAGACGGTTCATCGCGAGATCGATGAGGAGGCGCAATTCCACATCGACATGCGCGCCGAGGAGTACGTCCGCCGCGGGCTGACGCCTGAGGCGGCGCGGCGCGAGGCCGAGAGGCGGTTCGGGCGGCTGACGCGGATCAAAGAAATGGGCTACGAGGTGAGGGGCGGCGGCCTCGTGGAGACGCTATGGCAGGACTTGCGCTACGGCGCGCGGATGCTACTTAAAGCCCCCGTCTTCACGTCAATCGCGGTGATCACGCTGGCGCTGGGCATCGGCGCGAACACGGCGATTTTCAGTGTGGTCAACGCGGTGCTCCTGCGCCCTTTCCCGTACGAGAACCCTGAGCGCCTGTTGATCATTCAAGAGAGTGTCTCAGGGGGGGCGGGTATCTCGCCGTCATACCTCAACTTTGCCGACTGGCACGCGCAGAACACGGCCTGCTCTTCAATGGCGGCGGTGCGAATGAACGAGAGTTTCAACTTCACCGGCGCGGGCGAACCGGAACGCTTGCAGGGGCGGATCGTCTCGGCGGGGTTCTTCTCGACACTGGGGATTAAGCCGCTACCGGGGCGCGACTTTCTGGCGGAAGAGGATCGTCCGGGCGCTACGCCGGCCGTGATCCTGAGTCACGGATTCTGGCAGCGTAGGTTCGGCGCTGATCCGGGCATCGTCGGGAAGCAGCTCACGCTCAACAACCAGAGCTTCACCGTCGTCGGGGTTACGCCGGCGAATTTCCAGTTCGGGCCGGAAGCCGACGTCACCGTCCCCATGGGCCTCCAAGCGGAACGCTTCAGACTCCGCGGCAGGGACCCGGGTGTCGGCGTCGTCGCGCGTTTGAGACCGGGCGTGTCGCAGCAGCAGGCGGAGACGGAGTTGAATCTGTTCGCCGCGCGTCTGGAACGGCAGTATCCGGAGAGCAACACCGGGCGGCGCGTGCTCCTTACGCCGCTGCACGAGAGCTTCGTCGGCAACGTGCGCCAGCCGCTGTTGATACTGCTTGGCGCGGTCGGCCTAGTGTTATTGATCGCCTGCGCCAACGTCGCCAACCTCCTGCTCGTCCGCGCGTCTGCGCGGCGCAAGGAGATGGCGGTGCGCGTGGCGCTCGGCGCCGGCCGCGTGCGCGTCGTCCGGCAACTGCTGACCGAGAGCGTCCTGCTGGCCGCGCTGGGCGGCGCACTCGGCGTCCTGCTCGCGTTCTGGGGGACGAGTCTGATCATTTCCCAAGTGCCTGACGGCATCCCGCGCCTGCATGAAGCCGAGGTTGACGCGCCGGTGCTCGTCTTCACGCTCGCCGTCTCGCTCCTGACCGGTTTGCTCTTCGGCTTGGCTCCGGCCTTACAGGCCTCACGCCCGAACCTGACGGAGGGGTTGAAGGAAGGGGAGCGGGGTTCATCCGGGCGCGGCCAGCGGCTGCGCGGCGCGCTGGTGGTCTGCGAAGTCGCCCTGACGCTGGCGCTGCTGGCGGGCGCCGGTCTGCTCATTCAAAGCTTTCGGCGGGTGCTACAGGCCGACCCGGGCTTCAACGCGCGGAACCTGCTCACGATGCAACTCTCCGTCAACAACGCCGACGGTCATCAGGTGGCGAACTTCTTCGAGCAGTTGCAGCGGGAAGTCCGGAGCCTGCCCGGCGTCAGGTCGGTCGCCGTGTCGAACGGGCTCCCGCTCGGGGGGGCGAACCAACCGTCTTTCATCGTCGAAGGCCGGCCGCGCCCGGAGCCGGGCAAGGAACCGGCCGGCATTCGTTACACCGTGAGTCCCGATTACTTCGGGACGCTGGGCATCGAGTTGTTAAAGGGGCGCGTCTTCGCCGCGCAGGACACGCCCGACACCCAGCCGGTCGTGATCATTGACGAGGTGCTCGCCCGGCAGTACTTCCCCGACGAAGACCCGCTGGGCAAGCGGTTGGCGCAGGCTCTGCCCAACGCGCCGAGCTTGGAGATCGTGGGCGTCGTCCGGCACGTCGAACATGACAGTCTGGACGGGCAAGCGCCGGCCCGTGCGCAGTTCTACCTCAACTTCCATCAGATTCCCGCCGAGCGGCTGCCGACCCAAGTCCGGCGCATCAATCTGCTCGTGCGCACGGAGGTCGATCCGTCGAGCCTAGCCCCGGCGGTGCGCGGTCAGGTGGCGGCCTTGAATAAAGACCAAGCGGTCTTCAACGTGCGCACGATGGAACAGATCGTGGCGCAGTCGGTCGCCCCCCGGCGTTTCTCCATGCTGCTGCTCACGGTCTTCGCCGCCGTCGCGCTCGTGCTCGCCGGCGTCGGAATTTACGGGATGATGTCGTACTCGGTCGCCCAGCGCACGCGCGAGATCGGCGTCCGGATGGCGCTCGGCGCGAAGGTGAGTGACGTGCTGAAGCTGGTGATCGGGCAGGGGATGAAGCTGGTGCTCTTCGGCTTGGCGCTCGGCTTGGTCGCTTCAGTCGCGTTGACGCGAACGATCAAGGGTCTGCTCTTCGGCGTGAGCGCTAACGACCCGGCGACGTACGCCGTGATCGCGGTGCTGCTGGCGCTGGTGGCCTTGCTGGCCTGCTTCGTCCCGGCGCGCCGGGCAACTCGGGTGGACCCGATGATCGCTTTAAGGGGTGAGTGATCTGAATAACGAGGAGTTGTGTAAAGACTTTGGCGAGACGTGCGCTCGGGCGCGCGCTTAACCGGCTAAACCGCAGTACACGCTCAACTGCGTCATCCCTCGCGGCCTGACGGAAAGCTCGCGGAGACTTACTCGCCCGAAAGTGGTTCTCGCAAGACCACCTTCTCGCAGTCCTTCATTCGTACCTCAGCGCGACCATCGGATCGACCTTCGTCGCCCGCCGGGCCGGGACGTAGCAGGCCACGAGCGCCACCGCCGTGAGGAAGATCGTGACCGCCGCGTAGGTGAGCGGATCGGTGGGGGAGATGCCGTAGAGCAGGCTGCGCATGAGCCTCATGGAGGCCGCCGACACGAGCAGCCCCGTGAGCGTGCCCGCCGCCGCGAGCGCGAGGCCGTCGGCGAGGATCATGCGCCGCACGCGGCCGCGCCCCGCGCCGAGCGCCATGCGGATGCCGATCTCTTTCGTCCGGCCCGCGACCGCGTAGGCCATCACCCCGTAGAGGCCGACGGCCGCGAGCAGCAGCGCCAGCGCCCCGACGACTGCCGAGGCCCAGATGACGAGTTTCGTCTCGCCCACGCGCCGCTGGATCAATTCGTCGAGCCGGGTCACGCCCTCGACGAGGAGGTCGGGATCGACCGCGCTCGCGGCCGCCCGCACCTCCTTCGAGAGCGTCGCCAGATCGCCCGCGGCGTGGACGATGAGGTGGGGTGAACCTAACCCCATCCGCCCGATCTGCCTGACGGGCCGGTACGCGAAGTAGCGCGGCCGCTCCGAGGGCCAGATGTACTTGGCGTCCCTCGCCACGCCGACGACCTCCAACGCCTTCGGCTTCCCCGTCATCGGGTCGCGCTCGACGAGCCTGCGGCCTAACGCCTGCCCGCCGGGCGCGAGCCGGCGCGCCAACGTCTCGTTGACGACGACGACGTCGGGGGCCGTGGCGTCGTCCCGTTCGGTAAAGTCGCGCCCGGCCACGAGCGGGATCCCCATCGTCTCGAAGTAGCGGGTGTCCACCATGTTCATGTAGAGCGAGCCGGGCTGATCGAGCGCGTAGACGGACGCGCCGTTCTCCGTGAACACGTCGGCCGCCTGCTGCCCCGTCGTCTCCCCCTCGACCTCCAGCGTGACGACCATCGTGCCCCCGGCCAGCGGCACGATGTGCGACATCGTGGCGGAGCGCACATTCGGCATCTCGCGCACCTTGCCCAGCAACTGTTCCCCGACGAGTCTCTGCCGCGGTTCGTCGTAACCGAGGGCTTCCAGATCGACGGCCGCCACGTAGCGGTCGGCGACGGGGAAGCCGTAGCCGGAGGTTTCGGCCAAGCGGACGCTCCTGAGCAGCAGCCCGGCCGGTATCAGCAGGAGCGTCGAGATTGCGACCTGCGTCACCACCAGCGCGTTGCGGAAGGTGAGCCATCGGCGGCCCGGACTGCGCACCGACGTTTCGGCTTTGAGGTCGGTGATGACGTCAACCTTAGAGGTCTGGAGGGCCGGGACGAGGCCGAAGGCCACCCCCGTGGCGACGCCCATCAGCAGCGTGTAAAGGAGCATCCGCCAGTCGATGCTCAGATCGAGCGTGACGGCCGACACTTCGGCCGGCGAGTGCCGGTGCAGCAGGGACAGTAAAAGGTCGCCGGCCCAGCGCGCCAAGAGCAGCCCCGCCGCCGCGCCGAGCAGCGAGAGCATGATGCTCTCGGTCAGCAACTGGCGCACGATGCGCGCCCGGCTTGCCCCTATCGCTAGGCGGACTGCGATCTCCCGCCGTCGCCCGGCCGCCCTGCCGAGCAGCAGGTTCGCCACGTTGGCGCACGCGGCCAGCAGCACCAACCCCATGACCGCCAACACGGCGGCGACGCCCAGCCACGACTGCTGCCGGTCGCGCGGCCCCATCTCGACGGCCGTCGCCGGCGAGACCCCGCGCGGCGTGGTGGGCTGCTCGACGGGGTTGTCGGTGAAGAGCCGCGCCTTCCGAACTTGATCCTGCTGCGCGGCGACGACTTCGACCGCGGCCTGCGCCTGCGAGAGACTGATCTCCGGCTTGAGCCTGCCGATCACGTGCACCTGATAGCCGTCCGGGTTTTTGAGCCTGTTGCCTTCCGGGCGGAGCAAAGCTTCCGACGCGAACGGAATCCACAGGTCGTGGCGGCGGCCGAGCGAGACCCCCGTAAATTCACGCGGGGCGACGCCGATGATCGTGAAGGGCACGCGGCGCAGTTGGAACGTCTTGCCGACGGCGGCGGGGTCTGCGCCGAACCTGCCTTGCCACAGGCCGTGGCTGATGACCGCCACGGTGGCTGCGCCGGGCCGGCTGCCCTCTTCGGGCGAGAACGCGCGGCCGATGGCGGGCTTCACGCCGAGCACGTCGAAATAGTTGCCGCTGACTACCACGGCGTCCGCGCGCCCGGACGAGTCGCCCGCACTCAGCTGGTAGCTGTCGAAGTCGTAAGCGGCCAGCCCGCGGAAGACTTGGGCGCGCTCGCTAAAGGCCAAGTAGTCGGAATAGGCGGGGAGGTTGTCGTCCTGAATGCGGACTAACTCGGCGTGACGGGGCAGCGGGAGCGGCCGCAACATCACGGCGTTGACGAAGCCGAAGACGGTGGCGTTGACGCCGACGCCGAGGGCCAGCGAAAGGACGCTGACGAGGGTGAAGGCGGGACTCTTGGTCAGGACGCGCCGGGCGTAGCGCAAGTCCTGCCAGAAGTCTTCGAGCAGGGGGATCCCCCTCCGCCTGCGGTGCGCCTCCTTCGTCTGCGCGAGGCCGCCCAGCTTGGCGAGCGCGTGACGCCGCGCCTCCTCCGGCGTCATCCCCGCCCGCACGTTGTCCTCGACGTGCATCCGGAGGTGGAACTCCAACTCCTCCTCGAACTCGCGCCCCCGCGCCCCGCCGCCGAAGACGCCGCCCAACCGCACGAGCCATGCCCGCAGTCTCCGTGCGCGCATCAGGACTCCTCCGCCGGGTCGAAGAATTTGGCGAGGATGGCGGTCGTCCGCTCCCACTCGCGGGCCTCCTTGGCGAGCTGCCTGCGGCCCGCCCGCGTCAACTTGTAGTACCTCGCCTTGCGGTTGTTGTCGGAGGTGCCCCACTCGGCGGAGATGTACCCCTCCTGCTCCAGCTTGAGCAGGGACGGGTAGAGTGTGCCGTAGTTGATGGAGAGCAGGTCGCCGCTGGTCTGCTCGATCCGGCGCGCGACGCCGTAGCCGTGCAGCGGCCCCATCGCCTCCAGCGTTTTTAGAATCATCAGGGCCAGCGTGCCCCGCCATACGTCCGTCTTATCGCCCATCACTGAACCTCATATTGGATTCACATAGGAGTATCTCACAGGTCGTATGGGAAA
Source organism: Pyrinomonadaceae bacterium (assembly GCA_036567125.1). Lineage (GTDB taxonomy): Bacteria > Acidobacteriota > Blastocatellia > Pyrinomonadales > Pyrinomonadaceae > JAIVGV01. The sequence continues at coordinate 26,457 of DATCVD010000014.1, forward strand.
GCAATAGGGTAAGGTTGCTCGGGTGTCCGGCGCGCTGCCGCGAATGTCGAAGGCCGGAAGATTGGGTGGGGGAGGGGAAGACGCTCGCCGCCACAACTTGCCGGACATCGCCTGACCGCCCGTAAGCCGCCCGCGCCGCCGCCCGACGGCGCGCCCGACCGACACGACGTGAGTCTGCTTGTCGTCGCGGACGAAGGTGAGGCTGGCGCGCCGTGCGCCCGCCGCCGATGCCTGAGATCACTCGGCGCACATCAGTAGTGCACTACAAAGGTGGTGCAGCGCGTCTGCATTCACAACTCATTACACACGCTGCAATCTAACGCCGGGCATCAACCGCCGCCCTGAGCCATTACGGGAACATGAGCGATTTTTCGGCTTTTTGTGCGAAATCATCCCTATTGACACGTTTTTGCATTAGGTGTAAAACGTATCCACTTTAAGAAGTTAGTCCGCAAGGCTCCTTTAAGCTAATACAGTTAAGCTCCTCAGGGCCGCAGAACACGAAATCAAGGCGCAGGTCAACGGCCCGCGGGCGGAAGCGTACAGCGCACTAATTCACGCGCGGGATCACCGTCCGCTCCGAGTGGTACCGTGCAGAATCTTGTCCGGGCCGGCCAGACTCACCATCTGCCGGCCAACTTTCTCAAGCTGCGGGCTATGCCGCCCGTGAACCCTTAACTTCTCACAAATCGGAGGTTCAAAATGCTTAACAAGATTCGGTTGACGCTCCTGTCAGGCACCCTCGCTTCCGTCGCCCTCACGGCCATCCTAGTCTTCGCGCCTGTGCCCGCCAGCGCGCAAGACGAGATTGAGCCGGTCAATCCCGGTGGCGGCGAAGAGCCCACCTATTCGGCGGGCACTCTCCGCAGCGGGACTAACATCTGTAGATGTCCCCAGATGGTCGGCAACTGCGTCTGCGAGATCAGCTAACGCGAAGGTAAGCAAGGACACACCGGGTGCGGGGGCCGCGCCCGGTGTGTCGCTTCAAGCGACCGCGGCCCGCCTCATGCGCGCCCAAGCCCGGCGGCGGCCCCAAGGCCGTCGGGCGTGTCACAAGTCACGCTCACCGACCATCCCTGAGTTTAGAGCGACAGGCCCGCGCGCGGGCGAAGCCCTGAGGCGGCCGGACGCTTGCCGCGGCCGGCGTCGCCGTCGGGAAAGCCCCCGCGCCGCTCCGATCTAAGGACACGCCAATGCAGCAGCGCAACTACAGGGTTCCGTTCTACCTGCTCGTCCTCACGCTCGGCCTCACCTGCCCGCCCGAAGGCTTCGCGGCTCGGCGCGGTGCGTCGCTAACCCTCGTCAAGACGACGCAGCTGAGAAAGCCCGCGGGCCACGTCCATCAGGTCGTGCCCGTGCCCGGCGGCGGCCTGATCGTCCGCGACTCGGACTTCCACGACGAGAAGACGCAGGTCGCCGAGCTGTACAGCGACGCCGGCTATTACTGCGGTCAGTTCGGCAGTTTCGGCCACGGCCCCGGCCAGTATTACCGCCTGAAGAGCGTCGCCGTCGGGTCTGACCAGACGGTCTGGCTGGCGGACATCATCGGGCGCATTTCCCGCTTCGACATGGAAGGCCGGCTGGTGAGCACGAGACTGCTCCAGCGCCCCGGCTATCAGGTGGATTGGATGGTGCTCGACGAGCCGCGCGCAACTTACTACCTCGCCGGCTACCTCCCCAAGAAAATCTACATCGATCACGGCAACTCGCTGATTCACAAATACAGACTGGGCGACGACGCCTTCAATCGCTCGTACCTCGACAACCACGAGGAGGTGCTGTGGTACAACCTGACGTCGCTGGCCGACGTGAATTTCGACGCGGACGCGCGCGGCAGGCTCTACGTCGTCGACGCCCCGATCATGAAGCTCACGCTGCTGGAACCGGAGAGCGGCAACGCCAGCACCTTCCCCGTCGAGAGCGACGTGATTACCCCCGTCAGCCCCATCGGCTCCGGCAAAGAGGCCGCCGAGAAAGCTTACACCGACTCCCACCTCATCGACCGCGTGCTGGTAGGCGACGCGCACGTGCTGCTCTCGATTCGGCGGCCGCGTGAGGAGGGCTTCCTGCTCCAGATTTTCGATCACGCCGGGCGGCAACTCGCGTCCGACGTGCCCTCCCCCGGCCAACTGGTCGGGAAGACGGCCGACGGCCATTTTTATTTCGCGCGTAGAAGCGGCGAGGGGTTTGAACTCGCCGAGTACGAGGTGACGCCCGCCGCCCGCCGGGCGCAGACGGTTACGAGGTGACGGCCGCGATGAGAATGAACGGCAAAGCCGGCCTGTCTTCGGCGCTTTACCCCGCCTGCATCGTGCTGCTCTTGCTGGCGAACGGGTTTTTACTTTGGAAGTACGCGCAGGCGCGCGCGCAATCCGGCCACAACGGGCGCGGGGCGGACAGTCAGGCCGTCGCTCGCCTGTTCCAGCGGCCCCTGCAAAGCTTGAACGGCGAGAGCGTCCGGCTCGCCGACGCCGAGGCGCGCTTCGTCGTGTTGTTCGTCTTCACGCCCGGCGACTGTCACGTCTGCTTGCAGGAGTTGTCGGATTTAAACGCGGCCGACTCGGGGGGCTTTCAGGTCTTCGGACTGATGAGCAACGCTTCGCTCGACGAACTGGGTCAGACCCGGCAGAACTTCGGGGTCAACTACCCGCTCTTAGCCGACCCGGACGGTCGCCTGTTGGCGTCGCTGCGCCTGCCGAAGACGCCGTGGAAGATCGTCGTTGACGTGAAGCGGAATCGGATCGTTTACGAGGACTTGCCGAGCGTCACCGCCGCCGAGCGCCAAGCGTTCCTCTCGCGGCTGAACATGATCGGCAACCTCTGAGCGCGCCCCGGCGCGCTTCGAGCGCCGGCGGGGTCGCACCTCATCGCCGCCCCGGCGCCCGCGACGCCCGCGGAAATACCCCATGCAAGCCCTCGTGCAAGACCTGCGTTACGGCGCGCGGAAACTGCTCCGGCGGCCCGGCGTGAACCTGCTAATCATTCTGATCCTCGCCCTCGGCGTGGGCGCGAGCAGCACCCTCTTCAGCCTCGTGAACGCCGCCTTGTTCCGTCCCCTGCCTTACCCGGATGGCGACGCGCTCTTCATGATCTGGCAGGGCAGCGCGCAGAAGGACGACAGGCAGCGGCCCGTGTCGCCGCAAGTGTTCGCCGAGTTGCTGAGTCAGAATCAGGTCTTCGAGCAGATCGCCGCCTTCGTCTGGAACGGCGATGTCGGCTTCAGCGTGACCGGCGGCGGTGAGCCTGAGCGCGTGCAGGGCGCTATTGTCTCCGGCAACTTTTTCCAGACGCTCGGCGTCGCCGCGGCCCGCGGGCGGACTTTCACGGCCGAAGACGACAACCCGGCCGGCGACCTGACCGTCGTCCTCAGCCACCGGCTCTGGGCGCGGCGCTACGCGTCCGACCCGAACCTGCTCGGCCAGAAGCTGACACTCAACGAGCGCGTCTACACCGTCATCGGCGTCATGCCCGAGCGGTTCGAGTTTCCCGCCGGGGTCGAGCTGTGGGCCCCGCGCCCCCTGCACGCGGGCGAGGCGCTGAACACGGCGCTGCCCATCACGTTCGGCCTCCGCGTGCTCGCGCGCGCACGGCCCGACCTGCCGCCGGCGCAGGTGCAGGAGAGCTTGAGCGTCATCGGGCAGCGCCTACGGCAGGCGGACGAGGGGACGTATCGCGAAGTCGAACTCAAGGCCGTGCCGCTACGCGACCAGCTCTACGGAAGCGCGCGGCCAGCCTTTTTGCTCCTCTTCAGCGCCACCGGCTTCCTGCTGCTAATCGCCTGCGCCAACGCCGCCAACCTGCTCCTCGCCCGCGCGGCGGCGCGCCAGCACGAGATCACCGTGCGCGTCGCCCTCGGCGCGACGCGCCTGCGCATCATTCAACAACTCTTCACGGAGAATACCCTGCTCGCCGTGCTGGGCGGCGCGCTCGGCTTACTGCTCTGCGCCGCGCTGCTCGACGTGCTGACGACGCTGCTCTCCGCCACGCCCGCGTTCACGACGCGGGTCATGGTTGACCATCGCGTGCTCGGCTTCACGCTCGCGGTCACCGTGCTGACCGGGCTGCTGTTCGGCCTCGCGCCCGCCCTGCACGCCTCGCGCCCCAACCTGAACGACGCGCTCAAAGAAGGCGTCACCAGATCGGCGGCCGGCGCGGGCCGGCAACGCCTGCTCGACGTCATCGTCGGGGCCGAAATCGCCCTCGCGCTCCTGCTGTCAATCGGCGCGGTGCTGGTAACTCACAGCTTCGTCGGCATCACGCGGACGCCGCTGGGGTTCGAGCCTGAGCGCGCCCTGTCGATGAAGCTCACGCTGGCTAAATCGCGCTACCCGGACGGCGCGCGCCAAACGGCCTTCTACCAGCGGGTGCTGCAACGCCTGTCCGCGCTGCCCGGCGTGCAGCACGCGGGCGCGAGTAATTTCCTCCCGCTCGAAGCCGGCGGTTTTCAGACCCTCCTCCTCGCCGAGGGCCAAGCCCCGCCCGTCCCCGGCCAAGAGCCGCGGGCGAACTGCGCGGCGGTCTCGCCGGATTATTTCAAGGCACTGGGGATCAGCCTGATACGGGGCCGCACCTTCACCGAGCAGGACTCGCAACAGTCGCCCAAGGTCGTCATCGTCGGCCAGACGATGGCGCGGCGGCTCTGGCCGGCGGAAGAGCCGATTGGGAAGCACGTCAATTTTCAAGGCCACTGGTACGAGGTCGTGGGCCTAGTTAGTGACGTCAGGCAGGGCTTCGGCAGCGACTCGCAGCCGGGCGCGCAGATGTACGTCCCCTACGGGCAGTTCGACTTCCCTTGGCCCTACGCACACGTGGTTATCAGGACGACGGTCGCGCAGCCCGCGCAACTGGCCGCCGCGGCGCGCGCGGCGATTTGGGCGGAGGATAAAAACCAGCCGGTCGAAAACGTCAGGCTCCTCGAACAGGTCGTCGCCGACCGCCTCGCGGGGCGGCGGTTCATGGCCCTGCTGCTCGTCGCCTTCGCCCTGACCGCGGTGGGCTTGGCGGCGGTCGGCATCTACGGCGTGACCGCCTATTACGTCTCGCACCTCACTCACGAAATCGGCATCCGCATGGCCCTCGGGGCGCAGGCCCGCGACATCCTCAGACTCGTGCTGGTGCGCGGACTCGTGATCATGCTGCTCGGCATCGGGGTCGGCCTCGCGCTGGCGGTGTCCACGACGCGCCTCATGTCGAGCCTGTTATACGGCGTGAATGCCACCGACCCGCTGGTCTATTTCCAGACCACGGCGCTGTTCGCCGGCGTCACCGTCGCGGCCTTGCTCGTGCCCGCGCGCAAAGCCACGAAGGTCGATCCGCTGATCGCGCTGCGCTGGGAGTAGACGGCCGCGGGCGCGCGGGCCGCTCCCGCGAGCCCCGTATCTTAGACACCGGAGAGGTTAAGACATGAAGCGCATCGGAGTGTTGACGCTGCTGACGCTCGTTCAGATCGTCGGGCTTGCCGCGTGTAAGGCTGCGCGCACGCCCGAACGCGATGCCCGGCCGGCGGCGGGCGGTGGCGGCGCG
>DATCVD010000015.1:0-4901 GCA_036567125.1 Pyrinomonadaceae bacterium
CCGCCTCGCGCGCGCGGCCCTGCGCCAGCAGCACACGCGCGCGCGTCTCGTCCACCTGCGCGACGCCGCCCTCGTCCCTCTCGGAGACGAAAAAACTCCGGGCGCGCTTCAGATGTACGTGCGCCTCGTCGTACTGCCCGATGGTGTAGAGCAGGAAGCCGAGGTTGTTTTCCGCGCGGGCGCAGTAGGTGGTGTGGCCGGCCAGCTCGAAATGGTGGGCCGCGGCCGTGTACTCGATGATGGCGCGATCCGCGTAGTCCATCCGCCGCTCGGCGCGGCTCAGGCAGGTGAGCACGCACGCGAGATCGTTATGAAATTTCCCTTTGAGCGCGTCGTCGCTCCCCTCGATGAGAGCGGCCGCGTCCGTCAGCACGCGGAGCGCGTCGTTATAACGCCCGCTGTGCAGTTCGACGACCGCGAGGCGCTTGAGCACCTCGGCCCGTAAATCCTGTTCGCCGCACTCTTCCAGCCCTTTGAGGGCCTCCTGATAGACCACCCGCGCCTCGTCGTAGCTCCCGACGCGTTTGTAGCAGAAACCGAGTTCACTTTGTGCGGCGGCCGCTCTTGTTGTCTCACCTATTGCCCGGAAGCGGGCTATACTCTCGCTGAGCAGGTCTTTGGCCGTGTCCTGTCCGTCCTCAATCTGGCGGGCGCTGCCGAACCAACCGGAGAGCGTGCCGGCCCGCAAAAGCACTTCCGCAGCCGTCCGCTCGCCGAGACCTTCGAGCGCGGGGCGCTGGCCGACGCCCCGCCACAGCTCGCCGAGGGCTTCACGCGCGGCCTCATACTGGCCCCGGCGCTCCAGTTCCGCCGCCGTCTGACACCGGAGCCGAGCCTGCTCGTCCCGGCTCAGGCTCGCGTCCTCTAACTGCACCAAAAGGGATACGGCTGAAGTCATGTGAGGGTCGCCTTTCTTACGCTTGCAGGATTTTTGCTGACAAGAGAAAGCCCCGCCTTATCAGTGAGATAGGGTACAAATAAAAACCAGGGTGAACTGGCTTCACTCAAAAACCTCAGGAGAAGGAAAAGAGATGAGAAACTATCGAAATGCCGCCGCCGTGCTGACGCTGACGCTCGCCCTCACAGCGCCCGCTTTCGCCGGCATTATGACGACGGACAAGACGTCGCCGACGCCGACGCCGGCGCCGGCCGCCAAAGGCATCATGACCACCGACGCGACGGACGAGGTGACGGTAATCAACGACGCCTATTCCGGGTCGGCGGTGGACGACGTGTTGGCCGAGGTCGCGGCCACCCTGTTGCGAAGTGTCATAGCCCTCTTCTAGTCGGCTCAACAGTACAAAAAGTCAGCAGACTGTCGTGAGGGCCTACCGCGGCAGCGTGGTCGTCGTGTGCCCGCCCGCCACTATACAACATCACCGCCGCGCCGTTAATAGATTCTTGCGGGGAATTGTGGACGCCCGCGCCGCCCAATCACGCCGGCGGCCGCGGATCGGGTCGTGCCCCGGCAGGCCATTGGTTCAGGTAGGAAAGCGGAAAATCGTCCCGTCTTCCAGATTTAGCACGGCCGTTAACGCTAATAAACGGACGCGTGATTCTTTGTCAGACGGGAGACAGGGAAATTTCCAGCAGGTGTCCCGGCCCGCCGATGGCCGACTGGCACGGCAGTCGCTTTACACGATCATTCTCCCCGCAAGTTGCACAGCTTCGATACGGCCGCGGCTGGAAGGGTGTCTGGTGGAGAGAGGGACGGGGAGGCTGCTGGAAGATTATTCGGTAGTTTGCGAGGCCGCCGAGCGGGCCGTCAGGTCGGGCGGCGGCCTCGCGGCGGGAGGGCTTGAAGTGGCCCGCCTCGGCGGGGGCGGCTACGAGGTCAGGCAGAACGGGCTGCTCGTCTTCCGGTGCCGGACTGGTAGCCGGCCCGAGGTCTTTACGCCGGGCGAGTGGATCGTGCGGCTGGTGAATGCGGGTGATAGAAGCGAGAGTCTCTGAGAAGTGAGGCCGGGTTATCGGGGCCGGAGGGTTCCACGCCCGGATTTTGCCGGACGCGGCCCTGAATCCGGCGCGGCGCGTCAACGCCTGCGGTCTATCTTCTCTCCCCGTATCGCTCCCCCGAATAATTTAAGGGTTGGTAAGTTAGTCGTGGGAGAAGCGTTAACAGTCATGGTCGTGGACGACAACCCGACCCTGCGCGAACTCATCACCGTGCTGCTTCAGTCGAGCGGCTACAACGTCGTCGAGGCGGAGGACGGGCGCGAGGCCGTCCGGTTGGTCAGGAGTGGCTGCCCCGACCTGATCCTGATGGACATCCAGATGCCGGGGATGGACGGACTCGACGCCACGCGCATGATCCGCTCCATCCGCGAGCTGTGCCGGATGCCGATAGTGGCCTTCTCGGCCTACGGCGAGGGTGAGGAGAACCGCCGCGCCGCGCTCGCGGCGGGCTGCACCGACTACGTCAGCAAGACGATGGGGATAACCGAGCTGCCCGCCATCGTGGAACGCTACCTGAAGGCGGTTTAGATTACGGCAGGAATTATGAGGCGTCGTGCCAAGCCGGATTTTCGAGCGCCCGCCCCGACGCCGCCCAGTAACGCGCCTCGAAGTCCTCTGGCTTGTTCGGAGTTGCGGCCCGAGCGACACCGGCTGACTTGCCCTTGTCGGGACAGCATTAGCAGCCGCGTGAAAGTTTATCCGGGGCGATTGAAGTCTATCCGAGCATGGGCCGGACGGCCTCGGCGAGCATGAGTGAGGGGTGCGCGGCGTCAAGCTCCTCGCCGTCTTCCACAGACCAGATCGCCGACAGCACGGCTTGGGCGAAGGCCCACCGCAGCGCCCGCTTCGTGTCCAACTCCAGCCGCGCCCCGAAGACGGCGAGCCTGCGCGCGACCACCTCCGCGGAGGCGAACAGCGCCGGCCGCTCGTACGGGTTCCTCAACATCGCGCCTAACTCGTACTCCAACTCGCCGACGACGCCCTTCGGGTCGATGAACGCCCAGCCCCGCGCGGAGTCGAAGAGTACGTTGTAGTGCTGGAGGTCGCCGTGGAGGAGAAGCCTCGCGCCTTGGGTCGCGCACAGCTCCGAGTAGATGCGCGCCGCCCTCTCGACGAGTTCTGGCCGGAGGGGGCCGCCGCCGCGCGCGGCGTAACGCCGGAAGCCCTCGCCCCAGTCTTCGACCGCGGTGAAGCCTTCGAGGCTCGCGCTCGCGTGCGACATGCGCCGGATCACGTCGGCCATGATCTCGGTCGCCTCATCGTCCCTGCCGTCGAGGGCGAGGCGCGCGAGGTAAGTTCCGGGGCTGAGTCTTTCGAGCAGCACCGCGCCGGGGACGTGCTCGAAGACGCGCGCGCCGCTCCCGCCGCCGAGGGCCTTCAGGACTTCGCCCGATCTCCACTCGTCGCAGGGCGAACGCACCACCTTGAGGACGACAGGCATCGGGCCGCGCCTGCCGAAGGCGACGACGGAGGTCGCAGTCTCCGACGTGTCTTCGACGGCCACGCCCCACGCGCGGGCGTGCTCCTCGACCCTTTCCTCAGGCGACTTGACGCGCATCCCCGGCCGGCGGCAACTCCCTTCGTCTGTTACCCGGTCTCCGCGGGCGGCCCGTTCAACTCGGCGGCGAGCTGGTCGGCGTCGGCGGCTGTCCACCGTGCCGGTCGATAGGGTATAGAAAACAAGAGAGGCCCGGCACAGAAAAGCCACGCCCCTTGTCCCCTTGAGTGAATATAGTTAGATCGCTGATTGAGTGGTAGGCTCCGAGGCAGGCTGACGGCGATCCGGCGGGGAACTCTCGTCCCGGCCGGGTGGTTTGAAAGACCCTTAAGACTTAACGGCAAGGACTTTCTCCGGCAGCACTACTATCCGCACACTCATCGAATGGTTCAGCCCCCGCGCGAAATCGCCGGTTGAACGGCTCGGTAAGTTACGCGATGATCCGGCCAGACCGGGCAGGAGTAATTCCACAGCAGGAGGAAGAATGGAACGTAAAGCAGCATCCGAATACCCGCAGGAGTTGTTAGACCTCTTTCACGAGTACCAGCACGGCGACATCGACCGCCGCACCTTCCTCGCCCGCGCCGGCAAGTTCGCGGTCGGCGGCCTGACCGTCGCGGCCATCTTCGAGAGCCTGAGGCCCAACTACGCTTGGGCGCAGCAGGTGCCGCCCGACGACAAGCGCATCAAGGTGGGCTACGAGGTCGTGCAGTCCCCTTCGGGGAACGGCTCGATCAAAGGCTATCTGGCCCGCCCGGCCAAAGCGGGGAAGCTGCCCGCCGTGCTCGTCATCCACGAGAACCGCGGGCTTAACCCCTACATCGAGGACGTGGCGCGCCGCCTCGCCCTCGCCAACTTCGTCGCCTTCGCGCCCGACGGGCTGACCTCGGTCGGCGGCTACCCCGGCAACGACGAGAAGGGCGCCGCCCTCTTCCGGCAGGTGGACGGGAAGAAGATGACCGAGGATTTCGTCGCGGCCGCCAAGTGGCTCAAGGCGCGACCCGACTCCACTCGCAAGCTGGGCGCGGTCGGGTTCTGCTTCGGCGGCGGGATGGTGAACCAGTTGGCCGTGCGGCTGGGCGCGGACATGAACGCCGGGGTGGCGTTCTACGGCCGGCAGGCGGGCGCGGACGACGTGCCCAAGATTTCCGCGCCGCTGTTGCTGCATTACGCGGGCAACGACGAGCGGGTCAACGCCGGGATAGCGGCTTACGAGGCGGCGCTCAAGGCCAACAAGAAGGTGTACGAGCAGCACATGTACGAGGGCAAGCAGCACGGCTTCCACAACGACACGACGCCGCGCTACGACGAGGCGGCCGCCAAGCTGGCGTGGTCGCGCACCCTCGAATGGTTCAACAAATACCTGCGGTGACGGCTTCGGATATTGTACTAGGGTAGGAAAACGGAGGGGGCGGACGCGCGCGCGTCCGCCCCCTCCGTTTTCCTA
>DATCVD010000016.1:0-2311 GCA_036567125.1 Pyrinomonadaceae bacterium
CGGCGCAGGCGGCCGAGGCGCAGGCGCGCCAGGCGCGCAAGTCCGTGACGGACGCCGTCGTCTATTCGCCGATCAGCGGCTTCGTCGCGGAGCGCCCGGCCGACCTCGGCGAGTACGTCTCGCCGACCTCGAAGGTGGCGACCATCTTGCGGACGAACCCGCTGCGCCTGCGCATCGACATCCCCGAACAGTTCATCTCGCTCGTCCGGCCCGGCCAGTCGGTCTCGGTCGCGACGAGCGCCTACGCCGACCGCGCCTTCGCCGGCCGCGTCGCGCGCATCTCGCCGAACGTCGCGGCGGACTCGCGCACGCTGACCGTCGAGGCCGAGGTCGAGAACGGGCAGAACCTGCTCAAGCCCGGACAGTTCGCCACCGTCCGCCTGCAACTGCCGGAGCCCGAAGCCGCCGTGCTCGTCCCCGCGCGCGCCGTCGCGGGCACGGAGGCGGCGCGCCACGTCTTCGTCGTCCGCGACGGCCGCGCCGAGCAGCGCGTCGTCCAGCTCGGCCGGCCGGAGGGCGAGCTCGTCGAGATCAAGTCCGGCGTCCAGCCGAACGAACTCGTCGCCACCGGCAACCTCGAACAGTTGAAGGACGGCGCGGCCGTCAGGCAGTGAGGAAGCTATTAGCTGTCAGCTGTTAGCCTTTAGCTGGAGGGAAACAGTTTTCATCCTCGCACTAATCAAGGTTTTGGTTTTGCTGACAGCCAACGGCTAACGGCTAACGGCTAACGGCTCGGAATCACCCCCATGCAGAAACTTGCTGAAATCTGCGTCCGCCGCCCCGTCTTCGCGACGATGATCATCCTGTCGCTGACGGTGGTCGGGCTCTTCTCGTTCTTCTCGCTCGGCGTCGATCTGTTCCCGAAGATCGACTTCCCGACGATCACGATCACCATCGTCAACCCCGGCGCCAGCCCCCGCGAGATCGAGACCGAGGTGACCGACAAGATCGAGTCGGCCGTCAACACCATCAGCGGCATCGACGAGCTGCGCTCCACGTCGGTCGAGGGCGTCTCGCAGGTCTTCGTCCAGTTCCTCTTGGACAAGGACGCCGACGTGGCCGCGCAGGAGGTGCGCGACAAGATCAACCTCGTCGTCGGCGATCTGCCTGAGACGGCCGAAGACCCGATCATCCAGAAGATCGACACGGACGCCGCGCCCGTCCTGCGCATCGTCGTCTCCGCGCCCCGGCCGCTGCGCGAGGTGACGGAGATCGCCGAGAAGCAGATTCAGGATCGCATCGAGAGCATCAACGGGGTGGGCAACGTCGAACTGATCGGCGGCGCGCGCCGCGAGATTCAGATCAAGCTCGACCCCGACAAGATGCGCTCCTTCAACGTGACCGTGCCCGAGGTGGCGGCGGCCGTGCGGCAGCAGAACATGGAGGTGCCGGGCGGGCGCATCGACGAGGGCACGCGCGAGCTGACGGTGCGCACGCTCGGCCGCATCACCAGCCCCGCGGACTTCAACCACGTCGCCGTCTCGGCGCGCGGCGGCTACGCGGTCAAGATCAGCGACATCGGCTACGCCGAGGACGCGTCCGAGGAGCAGCGCACGACCGCGCGTTTGAACGGCCAGCCGGCCGTCACGCTCGTCGTCGCCAAGCAGTCGGGCCAGAACACGGTGGCCGTGGCCGACGCGGTCAAGGAGCGGCTCGCCGAGATCGCGCCGACGCTCCCCGCCGGCACGCGCGCGCAGGTCATCGGCGACAGCTCCATCTTCATCAAGGCCGCGGTCGAGTCGATCCAGACGCACCTGATCGAGGGCAGCATCCTCGCGGCCATCGTCGTCTTCGTCTTCCTGTGGAACTTCCGCTCGACGCTGATCGCGGGCCTCGCCATCCCCACGTCCATCGTCGCCACCTTTGGCCTGATGGCCGCGATGGGCTACACGCTCAACATGATCACGATGCTCGCGCTGACCCTGATGGTCGGCATCGTGATCGACGACGCCATCGTCGTACTGGAAAACATCTTCCGCTTCGTCGAGGAGAAGGGCTACACGCCGTTTCAGGCGGCCATCGAGGGCACGAAGGAGATCGGCCTCGCCGTCATGGCGACGACGCTCTCGCTGCTCGCCGTCTTCCTGCCGGTCGGCTTCATGGGCGGCATCGTCGGCCGCTTCATGTCGAGTTTCGGGCTGACGGCGTCGTTCGCCATCGCCGTCTCGCTGCTCGTCTCCTTCACGCTGACGCCGATGCTCGCCGCGCGCTGGATCAAGCGGCGCAAGGACGAGCGCGCGCCCGAAACGGCCAGCCCGCCCTCGCAGGGCGACGCGCCGTCCGTGCTCGCCGACGAGTCGCGCGTGACGGC
>DATCVD010000017.1:0-18768 GCA_036567125.1 Pyrinomonadaceae bacterium
CGGTAAAGCCAACCACCTGAAAGAGAGGCGTCGCGCGCGCCGGCCCCACGGCGCGGCGCGCGCGACGGGCCGAAGTGTTAGGCGTTCGCCACGCCGCTCGTCGCGCCGAGGTGCTTGTCGATCATGCGCGCGATGGCGTCCTTCGACGTGGCCCCGACGATGCGCTCCTCCTCCTTGCCGCCCTTGAACAGGATCAGCGTCGGGATGCCCTTGATGCCGTACTTCTGCGGGACGGCCGTGTTCTCGTCCACGTTCAACTTGCCGACCCGCGCGCGGCCCGCGTAGTCGCCCGCCACCTGCTCGACGATGGGCGCGATCATGCGGCACGGGCCGCACCACTGCGCCCAGAAATCGACCAGCACGGGCTGATCCGACTTGAGCACGTCCGCATCGAAATTGCCGTCCGTCACGGTGATAACCTGATCGCTCATCTGAACTGTAACTCCTCTCCCTGTTCTCCGCGCGCGACTCTTTCGTGACGCCCGCGCCAAAAGTCGTCTCTAAAACTTGCGACCCTCTGAAACTTAGATGCGGGGGTGTTGCCCGGCCCGCCCGTCACATCGCCGCGACCGCGCGGTACGCCTCGACGTAGCGGCGGGCCGCCCGCTGCCACGAGTTGTCCTCGCGCATCCCGTTCAGCTGAATCCGCCGCCAGACCTCCGGCTCGCGGTAGCAGACCAGCGCCTCGTAGATGCTCCCGACGAGCGCGTCGGCCGCGTAGGGCGCGAACTTGAAGCCGTTGCCCCTGCCGGTCGCGCGGTCGAAATCCTCGACCGTGTCATCAAGCCCGCCCGTGGCGCGCACCACGGGGACTGTCCCGTAGCGCATCGAGTACATCTGGTTCAGCCCGCACGGCTCGTACTGCGAGGGCATCAGGAAGATGTCCGCGCCGGCCTCGATCTGGTGCGCCAGCGGCTCGCCCGCGTAGCCCAAGTAGACGCCGACGCGGTGCGGCGCGCGGTCGTGCAGAGACTGCAGGAACTGCTCGTACTCGCGCGCGCCCGAGCCGAGTGCGACGAAGAACGCGCCGGCCTCAAGAATCCTGTCGGCCGCCCCGCGGATCAGGTCGTACCCCTTCTGCGCGACGAGCCGCGAGATGATCGCGACGACGGGCCGCGACGGCTCCTCCGGCAGGCTGAAGCGGCGCAACAGATCGAGCTTGCACTCGCGCTTGCCGGCGAGATCGTCGGCCGAGTAGTTGGCCGCGATGTGCGGGTCGGCCGCCGGGTCCCACACGTCGTAATCGACGCCGTTCGTGATCCCGATCAGGCGGTCGCGCCTCATGCGGAGCAGCCAGTCGAGGCCGTAGCCCTGCTCCGGCGTCTGAATCTCTAACGAGTAGCGGCGGCTGACGGTCGAGAGCGCGTCCGAGAGCACGAGGCCGGCCTTCAGGGCCGAGGCCGCGCCTTCGAGCATGAAGGCGTCGCCGATCTCGCCCCAGTCCAGTCCCATCCAGCCCAAGTCCTGCGGGTCGAACGCGCCCTGATAGGCGAGGTTGTGGATCGAGAAGATCGTCCGCGTCTTCGAGAAGAACGGATCGAACTGCCGGCGCGCGCGCAGTTCCGCCGCCGCGAAGCCGCACGGCCAGTCGTTGCCGTGGACGACCGCGGGCGGCTGGCCGAGGCGCTTCAAGAGCGCGAGCGCGGCGCGCGAGAAGTAGGCGTAGCGCTCGTGGTCGTCGCCGTAGCCGTAAACGTCGGGGCGGTCGAAGTAGTGCTCCGACTCGACGTGGAAGGTCGGCACGCCCGCCGTCTCCTCGCTGTACCAGACCGAGCAGCGCGCGGTGACCGCGCCCCACTGGAATTCGAGGTTGTCAAAGAGCCGTTCGCGCAGGAGCGCGCGGTCGGTCTGCCGGTGGAGCGGCAGGACGAGGACGGGCTCACACTCGCCGGTCGCCCGCAGCGCCTTCGGGAGCGCGCCGGCCACGTCGCCCAAGCCCCCCGTCTTCGCGAACGGCACGGCCTCGGACGTTAGGATCGCGACGCGCAACACTCTTCACCCGACTCCCCTCGCGAGGGGCGACTCAACACCTGCCCGGACTGAACTGCTTGGAGGCACAACTATGCTTCGCCGCCCGCGAATTTGTCAAGAAAAGGGAAAAGGCCGTAAACCGTGAATCGTGAATCGAAAATAGAAAGAAGAAGATTTCTTCCTCCATTTACGATTCACGATTCACGGTTTACGGCCCTGCTAGCTCTGCATCGAGGCGAGGAATTCCGCGTTCGACTTGGTCTTGCCGAGCCGTTCGAGGACGACCTCCATCTGCTCGACGGGCGAGAGCGGGTTCAAGACGCGGCGCATCACCCAGATGCGGTTGAGGTCTTCCTTCGAGATGAGGAGTTCCTCCTTGCGCGTGCCGGAACGCTGGATGTCGATGGCCGGGAAGAGGCGCTTGTCCACCAGCCGGCGGTCGAGGTGGATTTCGCAGTTGCCCGTGCCCTTGAACTCCTCGAAGATCACGTCGTCCATGCGCGATCCCGTGTCGATGAGCGCGGTCGAGATGATCGTCAACGAGCCGCCCTCCTCGATGTTGCGCGCCGCGCCGAAGAAGCGCTTCGGGCGCTGCAAGGCGTTCGCGTCGATGCCGCCGGAGAGGATCTTGCCCGACGGCGGGACGACGGCGTTGTGCGCGCGCGCGAGGCGCGTTAAGGAGTCGAGCAGGATGACCACGTCGCGCTTGTGCTCGACGAGGCGCTTGGCCTTCTCGATGACCATGTCGGCGACCTGCACGTGGCGCGTCGGCGGCTCGTCGAAGGTCGAGGAGATGACCTCGCCCTGAACGCTCCGCTGCATGTCCGTGACCTCTTCGGGGCGCTCGTCGATGAGCAGCACGATGAGCGAGACTTCGGGGTGGTTCGACGCGATGGAGTTGGCGATGGCCTGAAGCATCATCGTCTTGCCGGTGCGCGGCGGCGCGACGATCAGGCAGCGCTGGCCCTTGCCGATGGGCGTGACCAGATCGATGACGCGCGAGACGAGGTTGTCGTTCGTCGTCTCCATCATCAGCCGCTCGTCCGGGTAGAGCGGCGTCAGGTTGTCGAAGAAGATTTTGTCGCGCGCGTCGCCGGGGGCCTCGAAGTTGATGGCCTCGACCTTGATGAGCGCGAAGTAGCGCTCGCCCTCTTTCGGCGGGCGGATCTGGCCGGAGACGGTGTCGCCGGTGCGCAGGTCGAACTTGCGAATCTGCGACGGCGAGACGTAGATGTCGTCGGGGCCGGGCAGGTAGTTGTACTCGGGCGCGCGCAGGAAGCCGAAGCCGTCGGGCAGGGTCTCCAGCACGCCCTCGGAGAAGATGAGGCCGCTCTTTTCGGTCTGCGCCGCGAGGACTTTGAAGATGAGTTCCTGCTTGCGCATCCCGGTCGCGCCGGGCACGTCCAAATCCTTGGCGATCTGCGTCAGCTTGGAGATCGACATCTCCTTGAGCGTCGCCAAGTTGAAGGTTCCGCCGCCGCCCTCCGGGGCCTCGAAGTCGCGCTCGTCAATCGCCTCGTCGGGCGGCAGTTCGAGGGCGGCGGCCGAGGTGGTCGCCGCGCGGTTGCCGTCCGCCTCCATCGAGGAGCGCGTGCTGCTGCGTCTTGGTGTGCGTTGTGACATTTCTGTGTTCTCTCGCGGCTGGCCGCTCCGGGCGGCCGCGCTCAACTGATCATTACTAGCAACGAGTTGTCTGCAACCCGTGTCGCCTGACTCTCGAAAGTGATAAACGCGCACGGTGGCGTGCCGGCGCGAGCGGGTATTTTTACAGGGATTGCTGCCTCAGGTCGCGCTCCTCCCCGTCGGGGCGGCGCAAGGTGGGGCGTGTCCTAACTACTGTGGTCGTGCGAGGGCGAAACGAAACTAGCCAGAGTCCCTTCGGGCGCGTCGCGGATCGTTCGGTTGTCGCACGGGAGTTATGAGTCCGACCCGTTAGATGCCGCCCGCGCCCCGCGCGTCGCCCCGGACGGCCGGGGCGAACGAGTTTTCAACGTGGGGGTTGTGAGACTGCCACCGCTTCAGAGATCGCGCGCCAGACCTGCTCGCGCCCCGCGCCGGTCACGGCCGAGTAGGCGACTAAGCCGGCCCCCCCGGCGGTCGCGCCCAGCACGTCGGCCGCGCGCCTGAGATTGCGTTGCAACTCGTTGCGCGAGAGCTTGTCGGCCTTCGTCGCCACCCGCAGGTGGGGTTTGCCGTGGGCGGAAAGCCACTCACTCAACTGCACGTCCAATTGTGTGGGATCGTGGCGCGAATCTAAGATGTGAATTGATAGCACAAGCCGCTCGCGCTTGGCAAGGTACGCGGTGACGAATTCGCCCCACTCCTCGCGGATCGTCCTCGGCACGCGCGCGTAGCCGTAGCCCGGCAGATCGACGAAATGAAACTTCCGGCTGATCAGGAAGAAGTTCAGCGCCTGCGTCCGGCCCGGCGTGGAACTCGTGCGGGCCAGCCCTTTGACGCCGAGCAGCGAGTTGATCAAACTCGACTTGCCGACGTTCGAGCGGCCCAGAAAAGCGACCTCCGGCAGCGGCGCGCGCGGCCAGTCCGCCTCCGAGAAGGCGCTCTTGACGAACTCCGCGCTCGTAATCTTCATCCGTGCGAGAAGGGAAGCGGGTCGGCTGCCGGCGCGCGGCCTAAGGCCGTTCGGCCGCCTTGGCCTCGGCTCGGCGCGCGGCGACGGCGCGCCCCATCTGCCGCAGTTGTTCGAGCCTGACCTTCGCGTCGGGCTTCGACATGACGAGCCGTTCGAGGTGCGGAACCAGCCGCGAGGCCGGGCCGAGTTTGCCGCGCAGCTCTTCGAGGTACGGCTCGATCTTGGCGAAGTAGAAGAGGTGCTCGCCGTTGGCGTCGTCGAACATCTGCTCGTCAATCGCGCCGTTCAGGACGAGCGCGGCGGCCATGTCCCAGTACGACATCACCTGCCGGAAGCGCGCGCTGTGCTCGCCCATCAGCGCGCCCAACACGTCCTGCGCGCTGTCCGGGTTGAAGCCGGCCATCCACTGCCGCGCCTCGCGCATGGCCGCCTCGCGGCGCAGATCGTAGAGCTTCAAAATCAGATCGGCGCTCTCGTACTTGGTGCTCATCAGGAATTTTCCTCTGGGAAGTTTCGGCCGGCCGGCCGCGCGGAAGAACCCTTGACTCGACGGTTAGGCGCGAACTCTACAGGCGGGCGGCGGAAAAGGCAAGGGACGAGAGGGAAACGCGGAACGCGGAACGCGGGACGATGAACCGGAAGCCGCTCGTCTTCACTTCATCGTCCCGCGCTCCGCGTTCTCATCTCATTCGGCCATCGTCGGCGTCGATTGCGCGGGCGGCTCGGCCGTCCAGATGGGCGGCTGCGCGGAGGCGTCGGTCGCCGCGTCGGTCGGGCAGGCGTCTTCGAGCGCGAGCGCGAGGACTTCGTCGATTGACTCGACGAGGTGGACGGTCAGGGCGTTGCGCACCTCGTCCGGCACCTCGGACAAGTCCTTCTCGTTCTCCTTCGGGATGATGAGCGACGAGACGCCGACGCGGTGCGCCGCGAGCAGCTTCTCCTTGATGCCGCCGACGGGCAAGACCTTCCCGCGCAGGGTGATCTCGCCGGTCATCGCCACGTCGTTGCGGACGGGCACGCGCGCGAGCGCGGAGGCCATCGCGGTGGCGAGCGTGACGCCGGCCGACGGGCCGTCCTTCGGGATCGCGCCCTCGGGGATGTGGACGTGCAGGTCGCGCTTGCGGATGTGTTCGAGACTCATGCCGAGCCGTTCGGCGCGCGCCTTGATGCAGGTCAAAGCGGCCTGCGCCGACTCCTGCATCACCTCGCCGAGCTTGCCGGTGAGCTGGACGCCGCCGCGCCCGTTCGTCAGCGTGGCCTCGATCTGCAAGACCTCGCCGCCGACCTCAGTCCACGCGAGGCCCAGCGCCAAACCGATCTCCGACTCGGCCGCGGCGGCCTGCTGCCGGAACTTGATCGGCCCCAGCATCTCGCGCACCCGCTCGCCCGTGACCGTCTCCTTGAAGCCCTCGCCCGCGCCCGACGCGACCATCTGCCGCGCCACCTTGCGGCAGCACGAGCCGATCTCGCGCTCAAGGTTGCGGACGCCGGCCTCGCGCGTGTAGTGGCGGATGATTTCGAGGATGCCGTCGTCGGTGAACTCGACCTGCGAGGCCGACAGCCCCGACCCCTCGGCCTGCTTCGGCACGAGGTGCTGGCGGGCGATCTCCAACTTCTCGCGCTCGGTGTAGCCGGACAGGCGGAGGATTTCGAGCCTGTCCTGCAAGGCGGGCGGGATCGTGTGGAGCACGTTGGCCGTGGCGATGAAGAAGACCTTCGAGAGGTCGTACTCGACGTCCAAGTAGTGATCCTGAAAACTGTTGTTCTGCTCCGGGTCTAAGACTTCGAGCAGCGCGGCCGACGGGTCGCCGCGGAAGTCCGCGCCGAGCTTGTCGACCTCGTCGAGCAGGATGCACGGGTTGACGCTGCCGGCCTTCTTCATCATCTGGATGATCTGGCCGGGCAGCGCGCCGATGTAGGTGCGGCGGTGGCCGCGAATCTCGGCCTCGTCGCGCACGCCGCCGAGACTGAGGCGGACGAACTTTCTTCCGGTCGCGCGCGCAATCGACTTGCCGAGGCTGGTTTTGCCGACGCCCGGCGGGCCGACGAAGCAGAGGATCGATCCCTTCGGGTTCTTGACGAGTTGGCGCACGGCCAAGTGTTCGAGGATGCGATCCTTGATCTTCTCCAGCCCGAAGTGATCCTCGTTGAGAATCTCCTCGGCCTTGTTGAGGTCTTTGATCTCCTTCGACTTCTGCTTCCACGGCACGCTCAGCAGCCAGTCGATGTAGGTGCGCGAGACCGTGCCCTCGGCCGACATCGGCGGCATCGCTTCGAGGCGGTGGAGTTCCTGCATGGCCTTCTCCTTCGCCTCGTCGGTCATGCCGGCCTCTTCGATCCGCTTGCGCAGATCCTCCATCTCGGCCTTCTCGTCCTTGCGGCCGAGTTCCTTGTGGATGGCCTTGATCTGCTCGTTTAAGTAGTACTCCTTCTGCGCCTTCTCCATCTGCCGCTTGACGCGCGCCTGCACGGTGCGGTCGAGCTGCCGCTTGTCGACCTCGGCTTCGAGGATTTCGACGAGGCGCTGGAGGCGGCCGTGGACGGAGAAGATTTCGAGAAGCCCCTGCTTGTCCTCGACGTTGATCTTGAGCTGCGAGGCGAGCGCGTCCGCGAGGTGCGAGGGGTCTTGGTTGCGCAGCGCCGTTTGCAGCGCGTCCGTCTGCACCTCGGGCGCGAGCCTGAGGTGCTGCTCGACGAGTTGGTGGATGCGCTGGACGAGCGCGTCGATCTTCTGGCCGGCTTCGAGCGCGGAGGGCGCGCGCCTGACGGTCGCCGTGAACGCGCCGTTGTCGTTCGCCACGCGGATCGTCGTCGCGCGCTCGCGCCCCTCGACGACCACCTTCGTCTGCCCGTTCTCCTGCTTCTGCGCCTGCAGGATGCGGGCGATGGTGCCGACGCCGTAAATCTGGTCGGGGACGGGCTCGTCGATGGAGGCGTCGTGCTGCGTGGCGAGGAAGATGGTGCGGTCGGTCTGGAGCGCCTGCTCCAGCGCGCGGATCGAGCCGGGCCGGCCGATCTTGAAGGCGACCTTGGTGAACGGGAAGATCACCACGTCGCGGATGGGCACCATCGGGAACTGCGCGATGTCGGCTGGCGTGCGGTCTGAATATTCTTCCATAAAACCCCGGAAAAACTTTTCGCGGCCGAAGGGTCGGCGTAAGCAAAAGGCGAGCGCTCACAAGGGCCGCTCGCCTCACCTGAGACTCGACTCAATTGTAGAACATTTCCGGCGCGTCTGCCACCGGAAGAAAATCGCCCGCGCGGCGTCTCGGCTACCGCTCCGCGGCCTCCTTGAGCGCGTCGCGGAACTGTCTCGCGCGCTCCCCGGTCACCTCGGCGCGGCAGAGGCCGTAAACCATCGGGTAGATCGAGCCGCCCGTGTTGCCGAACGCCTCGTACTCGCAGTGGGCGTCGCGGAACTTCAGCCACGCGAGTTGGGCCGCGCGCAGCTTCGCACGCTCGGCCGCGCCGGCGTCCTTCAGCAACTGCTGGTAAAGCTTGTTGAGTTCAGCGTCGGCCTGCTGGAACGCGCGCGAGGCGCACAGGTTCAAGTCCTGCTGCGTGCGCGCGCCGGGGCAGGGGTCTTCCTCCTGCTCGTCGGCCCGCGCGGCCGGCTGTTGCTGCTGCTGTTGTTGCTGCTGTTGCTGCGGCTGCGCCGGGGCGGCGGCGCTCGCGCACGGGAGCGCGAGCGCGGCGGCGCAGAGGGCGCGGCGGAGAAACTGTCTCATGTTCGGCCCCCGGTCGGGTTGGATTCGGTCGTCGCGGCGGAAGACTCGCGGGCGGCGCGGGCGGCGTCAGTTCGCGCGGGCCGACGCCTTCGGCGCGATCTTGTTCAGGTCGAAGGCGTAGGCGGCTTGGGTGCTGCTGAGGACGAACAGCCGGTCGCCTTCGAGGTTGAACCTGACGAGGGCCGCGCCGCCGTTGACGACGAAACTCGTCAGGCGCGCGCCCGTGTCGAGATCGTAGAGCGACACCTCGCCGGGGAAGTTCTCGACCGCGAGCTGGTTCTTCTTCGGGTTGACGGCCGCGTTGTCGCCGAAGAAGCGGTGGCGCAGCGCGCCGTCCCTGAGCGAATAGACCAGCACGCGCCGCTCGGAATCGCGCAGCACGAGCCAGTCGCCCTCGGATAGGGCGCGGCCGACGTTGAAGGAGCCTTTGCCCGTCTCCAGCAGCATCGCGCCGACGGTCTTCTGCGCGAAGGCGTCAACGATTTCGACGAGGTAGTCGTTGTCCTTGTTGCCGAGCGCGTCGGCCTTGGCGCGCAGCTCGGCCATCTCCTTGAGCTTCGCCTTGCCCGCCTCGCCGCCGAGGCGGTAGTAGAAGGTGAGCCGGCCGCTGAACTCGTCGAAGGAGAATTCGGGGGCCTCCTTCTGGAAGTCGCGCGACCAGATGAGCTTATCCTGTATGAAGTCCTTCAGCTCGAAGCGCACGTCGCGCTGGAGGTCGCCGCCCTCCCCCTGACCGCCGAAGAACGGCGGCACGTCATTCTTCGCGGCCTTCTTCTCGTCACTCTTCTCGTCACTCTTCTGGTCGGCTTTCTCAGTCTTCTTCTCCTTGAGGCTGCGGCGCGTGAGCACGAAGCGGCCGTGCTGGCGCGCGCCCTTGTCGGGCAGCTCGCGGAGCATGAAGGTCTGGTTGTCGCTCGGCTTGAGGACGACGAGGCCGTGCGGTGTGTCGTCGAACCGGGGGAAGTCGACGACGCCCGTCCCGTCGTCGGCCATGACGCCGCCGCGGAAGCCGCGGACGTGGAACTTGCGCTCGCCCGTTTCGAGGTGCCACACGCCGCCGCGCGACTTCGACGAGAGGGCCAGCCAGCTGAAGTTGTTCGACACGTCGGCGGCCCGCAGCCCGCGGACGTGGCCGACCGGGATGTCGATGGTCACGGCGTCGCGGGCGTCCAACTGTTTCTTCGCCTCGTCGTAGCTGACCTCGCGCAGGAGGATTTTGCCGCTCGCCGACTCGTAGGCCGTGAGGTTCTCCCACATCGTCGCGTCGGCCTTGTTCAGCCCCGACACGATGACCCCCTTCTTCATGTCGAAGATGCCCATCCGGGCGTTCGCCAGCGGCTTGATGATGACGTGGTCGCCGCTCGCCGTCCGCTTGATCTCGCTGGCGGCGAGGGCGAACTTCTGGAGGCGCTTGCCGGCGGGGAAGGAGAAGACGCCGGCCTCTTCCAGCTTCCGCGAGGGCATCCCGAGGACGCGGCCCGCGTCGAGGAAGACGTAGGCGCGCGCGGAGATTTTCTTCACGTCGCCCCCGATCTCGGCCGGCTTGAAGGTCGTCAGGTCGAGCGCGAGCGCGGTGTTCTCGGAGGAGTCGAGGGTCTCCACGTCGTAGCGGATGCGGAAGCGGAACCGCTCCGAGCGGCTGAACATGACGAAGCGCGAGTCGGGCGAGAACTCGATGCGGAAGAAGCCGACGCCCGCGTCGCCTCCGCCGCCGCCGCCGTCGCCGCCGCGGTCGCGCGCCGAGACGAGCCACGAGAAGTACTCGAAGATCGAGAGCGGGTAGAACTCTTTCTTCTCCCAGACCTTCTTGCCCGTCCGCGTGTCGAGCACGTTGACGGTCGTCGTGATGTCCACGCAGGCGAGGTAGTTGCCGTCCGGCGAGAGCTTGTGCTCCCAGCAGTCGGCCCTGACGACCATCTCGCGCACCTCGACGGGCCGCCGCTCGGCGACGCCCCACTTCTCGTAGCGCAAATTCTCGGTCGTGAGGACGACGTACTTGCCGTCGGGCGTGAAGGCGGCCTCGTTGGCGTCCTCGACGGGAATTTGGAAGAGCACCCGCGGCGGCGACGCGCGCTCGACGACCGTGACGGAGAAGTCGTCCTGGACGAGCAGGAGCCGGCCGTCGGCGCTGAAGGAGAGGTGCGACACGTCGCCGCGCAGCTTCGGCTGAAGCTCCTTCTTCCAGACGAGGCCCGGCAGCTCCTCCGTGCGGCCCGCCTCGCGGAACGAGACCACGTCGGCCTGCCAGCGCAGGAAGTTGTCGGTCGCCGACGCCGCGCGCCCCTCGCGGCACGCGGGCGGCACGCGCTCGGTCAGGCGCGACATCTCGCGCAGGCGCTTCTGCTCGGGGCGCGTCTTGCCGAAGAGGTCGGAGAACCAGCCGCCGGTCTTGCCCTCGCTCTCGGTCAGGCGGTCGAAGAAGGAGGAGAAGGCCGCCGGGTCGTAGCCGGCCGCGATCATGGCGTAGAGCCCGGCGCGGTCGGCTTCGAGCTGCTGCTCGTCCTCGTGGCCGCGGCGGCGGCCGAAGCTCTTGGTGCGCGCGCGCTCGATGAGCAGGTTGTACTTCTCGGTGATGTCGGCGCGGTCGCCGAGCGAGGTGACGTTGAGGATCTTTTTGAGCGACTCGGAGACGTCGGCCGCGCCGTGGCGCACGACGGCGTGCCCCAACTCGTGCGCGATGACGCCGGCCAGCTCGTCCTCGTTGCTGGCGAAGGCGACGAGCTTGCGCGAGAGCATGACGTGGCCGCCGGGGATGTTGAAGGCGTTGGCCTCGCCGATGTCGACGAGGTGGAACTGGAACTTGAGGCCCGTGGGCGGCAGGTGTTTCGCCAGCCGCGCGCCGATCTCGTTGACGTAGGCCAGCAGCTTTTCGTCGCGGACGAAACGCACCTCGCCCGCCATGTTCTGGATCGTCAGCTCGCCGAAGATCATCTCCTGCTCGGGCGTGAAGATGTTGGACGACTTCGCGTTGGCGACGATCCCCGGCGGCGCGCAGTCCTGCTGCGCGGCGGCGGCGGGGCAGAAGACGGACAAGCACAGGGCGAGCGCGAAGAGGATTTTAGTGGGCATCCCGAACTCCTGTTAGCGGGGGCGGGCCGGCTGCCGGGCCTGCGCGGAAAATTTAGACGTGGGGTGTCGGACGAAAGGCCTGTGCGGCGGTGCGGTCGTCGGGACAGTGGGGGGCCGGTCGGGTTCGGCCCGCGGGTGGTTCACTCGTGCGCTAAAGCGGTTCCGGCGCGGCCTCGCGGCCCGCGCTCACGCCGCCTCGTCGACGCCGGCCAGCGACTCGCCGGGCAGCGCGCGCCGGCGCTCGACCATCTCGGACGTGATGACGAACTCCTTGACGCGCTTCTGCGAGGGCAGCGTGTACATGGAGTCGAGCAAAAGCTCCTCCATGATCATCATCAGCCCGCGCGCGCCGACCTTGCGCTCGACGGCCTGCTTGGCGATGGACTTGAGCGCGTCGTCCGTGAAGCGGAGCTTGACGTTGTCGTACTCGAATTTCTTCTGGTACTGCTTGACGAGCGCGTTCTTCGGCTCGGTGAGGATGCGCATCAGCGCGGCCTCGTCCAGCTCGTGCAGCACGCCGAGGACGGGGAGGCGGCCGACGAACTCGGGGATCAGCCCGTACCTCACCAAGTCTTCCGGCTGCACCGACGTGAGCGACTCGGCGTAGCGCTCGGCGCTGCCCTTCACGTCGGCGCGGAAGCCGAACGACTTGTTCCGCATCCGCCGCTCGACCACTTTTTCGAGGCCGACGAACGCGCCGCCGCAGATGAACAGGATGTTCGTCGTGTCGACGGGGAAGAACTCCTGATGCGGGTGCTTGCGGCCCCCCTGCGGCGGGACGTTGGCGACCGTGCCTTCGAGAATCTTGAGGAGCGCCTGCTGGACGCCCTCGCCCGACACGTCGCGCGTGATCGAGGGGTTCTCGTCCTTGCGGCAAATCTTATCGACCTCGTCGATGTAGATGATGCCCTGCTGCGCGCGCTCCACGTCGCCGTTCGCGGCCTGAAGCAGTTTGAGGATGATGTTCTCGACGTCCTCGCCGACGTAGCCGGCCTCGGTCAGCGTCGTCGCGTCCACGATGGTGAAGGGGACGGAGAGCATCCGCGCGAGCGTCTGCGCGAGCAGGGTCTTGCCCGTCCCCGTCGGCCCGATGAGCAGGATGTTCGACTTCTGAATCTCGATGTCGGAGCGGCGGCGCGCGAGCTCGATCCGCTTGTAGTGCTGGTAGACGGCGACGGCGAGGCGCTTCTTCGTCTCGTCCTGCCCGATGACGTACTCGTCGAGGAAGTTTTTGATCTCGACCGGCTTGGGGAGCGGCGGGCGGGAGGCGAGCGTTTCGTTCTGCTGATCGTCCGTGATGATCTCGTTGCAGATGTCGATGCACTCGTTGCAGATGTAGACGGTGGGGCCGGCGATGAGCTTCTTCACCTCGTTCTGCGACTTGCCGCAGAACGAGCAGCGCAACGTGTCATCTGGTCTGCGTACCATAGCGGCTGGGGACTCCGTGGTTTTCTCGGCTGACGGACGATAAGCGAGCGGCGAGGGGCACCCGGCTACAAGCTGCCCTCTCACTTTCTACAACAAGCGCGGCGCGCTTGTCCACGCGCGCGGCGGAAAAATTTCGCGCCCGCGCGGACACCCCTTGCTCATCTTGTGTGGCAAATAGCTGCGCGCCGTCGTCGTCGGTCGCGGCGCGTGGCGGGTCGTCGGTGGTCAGCGAGGGGCGCGGGGAGACGCGCCCGGAAGTGTTACTCGCGGTGCGTGATGACCTCGTCGATGAGGCCGTACTCCTTGGCCTGCATCGACGACATGATGCGGTCGCGCTCGACGTCGCGCTCGATGCTCTCGAAGGGCTGGCCCGTGTGCTTGGCGAGAATCTGCGAGGTCAGCTCGCGCATCCGCAGGATCTCCTCGGCCATGATGCGGATGTCGGTGGCTTGGCCCTGCGCGCCGCCCGAAGGCTGGTGGATGAGGATGCGCGAGTTGGGCAGCGCGAAACGCTTGCCCTTCGCGCCCGCCGCGAGCAGCAGCGCGCCCATCGAGGCGCACTGCCCGACGCAGAGGGTCGAGACGTCGGGGCGGATGAACTGCATCGTGTCGTAGATCGCCATGCCGGCCGTGATCGAGCCGCCGGGCGAGTTGATGTAGAGGTGGATGTCCTTCTCGGGGTCTTCGGCTTCGAGGTAGATGAGCTGCGCGACGATGAGGTTGGCGATCTGATCGTCAATCGGGGTGCTGATGAAGATGATGTTGTCCTTGAGCAGACGCGAGTAGATGTCGAAGGCGCGCTCGCCGCGCGAGGTCTGCTCGACCACCATTGGAACCAGTGCCATGCCGTACCCCTCCAAAAACCTGCTGCCAAACTTACGAAGGCCGCAAAACTGCTGCGGCCTTGAGTCCTACTCGCCGCCCTTCGCCGCCTCCGCGCTCGCGTCGTCAGACGACGGCGTTTCGGCCTGCTCCGCTGCCGGCGTTTCGTCGCGCCACTCCCCGTCCGTCACCCGCGCGCTCTCAACGATCACGTCGAGCGCCTTGCGGTGGCGCAACCTGTCGGCGATGCTACGTTCGCCCCCCTGCTTTGTCAAGGCAGCCCGCACCTGCTCCGGCGTCTGCCGCGTGCCCGCCGCGATGGACTCGATCTCCTGCGCGATCTCCTCGTCCGTCGGCTCGATGTCCTCGGCCTCGGCGATGCGTTCGAGCAGCAGGGAGCCGCGCAACTCGTCCTCGGCGCGCGCCCTCATCACGTTCTGCAAGCCCTCCCAGTTGATGTCCTGCCCGCGCGGATCCATGCCCCGCTGCATCATGTCGCGCACGGTGCGTTCGAGAATCTGGCGCGACTGGTACTCGACCAGCGAGTCGGGCAGCTCGAACCGGTGCGCGTCCGTCAGCTTCGCCATCAGCTCGTCGCGCAGGCGCTGATCGGACTCGAACGTCGCGCGCGCGCCCAACTGCTCGCGCAGCCGGCCGCGCAGGTCGTCAACCGATTCTAGGCCCTCGCCGAGCGAGCGCGCCCAGTCGTCGTCCGCCTCGGGCAGCTCCTTGCGGCGCACGGCCGTGACCGTCGCCGTGTACTCGATCTCCTTGCCCGCCAGCCCCTTCGACGAAAAGTCCTCCGGGTACTTGACCGTGAACGTGCGCACGTCTTCGGGGCGCACGCCCGTCAGGTTCTCGGCGAAGACGGGCAGCACGCCCTCGCCGCCGATCACCACGTCCACCTCCTCGGCCTTGATGTCTTCCTCCGCCGGCGGGTCGATGTGCCTGCCGGTGAAATCGACCGTGACGGTGTCGCCCTCCTGCGACGCGCGATCCTCGACGGGCACGAGCGCGGCCGACTGCTCGCGCAGGCCCGCGACGAACTCCTCGATCATCTCGTCGGTCACGGGGCGCGTGCGGCGCGTCGCCTCTAGCCCCCGGTACTCGCCCAGAGAGACTTCGGGCAGCACCTCGACGTGCGCGTGGACGGCGAGCGGGGCTTCGCCCATCTTCGAGAGGCCCTCGCCCGGATCGAGGTGAATCTCCGGCTCGCCGATGACGTGCAGGCCCGACTCCATGATCGCCTCGTTGACGGCGCGCGGCACGAGGTTCTGCACCACGTCGCCGGCAATCTCTTTCTTGAAGCGCGTGCGTACCACCGAGACCGGCGTGTGGCCCTTGCGGAAGCCCGGCACGTTGGCCTGCGCCGCGTAGCGGCGGCTCACCTCGTCCACCTCGGCCCGCACCTCGTCGGCCCCGATCTCGATCTTCAACTCCTTGCGCGTCGGCGACACGTCAACGATTTCAGTTTTCATAAGCGCGAATCAATTCACTTTCAGAATAGAGGTCAGAGGTCAGAGGTCAGAGGTCAGTTAAAACAGGTCTTTTCCAGCCTCCGGCCTCTGACTTCTAACCTCCGTGTTTTTCATGCCGGGGGCGGGACTCGAACCCGCACGCCTTGCGGCACAGGCTTCTAAGACCTGCGTGGCTGCCAGTTACACCACCCCGGCGAGGAATCTCACTGCCCGGCGAAATTGGAAGGTTAAAGGATGGCCGCACTGATGTCTAGCGAGGCGGCGGCGCGGCGGCGACGCGGGCTTAAACTCTTTCGAGCGGCCAGATGTCAACCGTGATCTCTTCGGCGTAGTGGAGCAGCGGCGGGCCGGCGGGCGTGGGCAGGCCGTGCGATTCGATCATGGTCGAGTGGTAGGCGGAGACTTCGGCGGTCGTGAGCGGCCACGGCGGGTGATGGATGCGGCAGCGGTAGACCGCGCCCTCGTGGACGGTGAAGAAGCAGTAGCGTTCGGTGAGGAAGAATTCGAGCGAGCCGGGCCGCGAGGCTTCGAGCGGCGTGCCCGTGCGCCAAGTGGCGTCGAAGACGGCGGCCGGCGCGTCCGCGTGGGTGCGGCGCGAGTGGTAGACGATGCGGTCGCCCTCCTGCCGGAGGCTCATGTCGGCCGTGTAGTAGGGGAGGAGGAAGAAGGTGCGCGCGCCGAGGACGGCGAGCAGGCTCGTCGCGTCGAGCGAGAGGAAGAGGACGCCGGGCACGCCTTTGTAGTGGACGTAGGTGCGGACGTTCAGCTCGTGCATCTCGGAGAGGCCGGGCACGGGCGGCAGGAAGCTGGCGCGCATCCCCCAGATGGTGAAGGGGACGACGGCGATCCACGCCTCGCCCTCGTAGGTGTCGATTTCGAGTTCGGCCGGGACGGCCGCGCGCAGGCGCTCCGCGGGTATGCGCCAGTGCATGAACAGGAGCTTCCCCCACGTCTGCCGCCCGATTGCCATCGCGGCGGGCCGCTCGCGGATCGAGAGTCGATCAATGTTGTCCATAAGGAAGCTGTTAGCGATTAGCTGTTAGCTGTTAGCCAGATCAAAAGCATAAGACGGGGACTGGAGGCGCGTCGCCTGCGGGCGGAAGTTTACAACGAACAGCCGATGGCGAACAGCCAACGGCTCACGGCTCACAGCTAACAGCTAACAGTGAGGCCCGGCCGCGGCTCGACGGCCGGCCGGGGCTAAACAGGAAGCCGATCTTGAATTACACTGAGAAGACGTAACCGTCGCCCGTAAACGTTCGTCTCGTACGGGGCTTTCGCAAACACCTTCTCGGGTCTTAGTTGATTCGGCCGCCGGGGGCGCGCCGGAGGAGCCTTACCAAAGTGGAAAAAGTTTCTTGCCTCGGTCTGCCGAACTGCTACCGGCTGACGAACGGGACGGTCGAGGTGACGGTGGCGACCGACGTGGGGCCGCGCGTGCTCGGCTACCGGTTCGTCGGCGGTGAGAACGTCCTCGGCGAAGCGCCCGACGCGGTGATCACGACGGCCTTCGGCGACTGGAAGCCGTGGGGCGGCCACCGGCTGTGGGCCGCGCCCGAAGTGAACCCGCGCAGCTACGCGCCCGACAACTCGGCCGTGGAGGTTGAGTTCGTCGGCGAGACGAAGGTGCGCCTGATCGGGGCGGTCGAGGCGCAGACCGGCTTGCAGAAGGTCGTCAGCGTCACGCTCGACCCGGAAGGCAGCGGCGTCGTGGTGCGCCACCGCATCACTAACCGCGGCCAGTGGGCGATAGACCTGTCGCTGTGGGCTTTGACGATCCTCAACTGCGAGGGCGGCGGCGAGGCGATCATCCCGCAGGAGCCTTACCGCTCGTGGGGCCACTACCTGCTGCCGGCGCGCCCGCTCGTCTTGTGGCACTACACCGACCTGACGGACGCGCGCCTCCGGCTCGGCCGCAAACTCGTCCGGCTGCGGACGGACGACGCGGCGGAAGACCCGCTGAAGATCGGCGCGACCAACAAGCAGGGCTGGGCCGCGTACCTGCGCGGCACGACCCTCTTCGTCAAGCGCCACCCGTACGCCGAGGGCGCGACCTACCCCGACTACGGCTCGAACGTCGAGGCGTTCACCGCCGGCCCGTTCATCGAACTCGAATCGCTCTCGCCCGTCCGCCGCCTCGAACCCGGCGCGACGACCTCCTCGCACGAGGAGCGTTGGTACCTCTTCCGCGACTTCGACGCGGGCGCGACCGAAGACGCGCTCGCCGACGCGCTCGCCCGCGTCCTGCCGCAGACGGAATGAATAGCTGTTAGCCGTTAGCCGTTAGCTGCCAGAAAAAGAACGAAGGCGTGACTCAGTCGTTGAGCAGACTGACTCACGCCTTAAGTTTCTACGGATGGCCGATGGGTGATTGCTGACGGCAGTTAGCTAACAGCTAACGGCTAACAGCTAACGGCTAACAGCTAACAGCTAACAGCTTCTTCACTTCGTCGGCTTCCAGACGTAGTTGCCGGTGCGGTCGATGTAGCCTTGGCGGCCGCCAGCCCAGACGCGGGCGAGGCCGCCGTTGAAACCTTGCGCGTTGTCGAACTGCGGGCGGATGACGGGCTGCCCGGTTTTATCGACGAAGCCGTACTTGCCCGACTGTTTGACGAGCGCCAGCCCCTCGCTGAAGCCCGACGCCCAGTCGAACTGCGGCGCGATCTGCTGCCGCCCCGTCTTGTCGATGAAGCCGAACTTGTTGTTGGCGATCACGGGCGCGAGCCCCTCGGCGAACGGGCCGACGTAGCCGACCTGCGCGGGGACGACCGTCTCGCCGCGCTTGTCGATGCACGAGTATCGGCCGCCCGTGGCGACGTTCGCCAGCCCCTCGGAGAAGTTGTAGGCGTTGTTGTAACGCGGCGCTATGACGGTGCGGCCCGCGCGGTCGATGTAGCCGTGGAGGTTGCCCACGACGACGAGCGCCAGCCCCTCCGAAAAACTCGAAGCCTTGTCGAACTGCGGCCGGATGCGGACGCGCCCCTTCTTATCGACGAAGCCGTACTTGCCGCCCTGCTTGACGACCGCCAGCCCTTCCTCGAAGTTCCGCACGGCCTCGTACTCGGTGTTGATGACGATCTTGCCCGCGCGGTCGATGAAGCCGAAGCGCGGCGGCTGCGTCGAGGTCTGCACGGGCGCGAGCCCTTCGGTGTAGTAGCCGGCCACGTCAACCTGCTGGAGCGTGTTGACGGTGCGGCCCGCGCGGTCGATGTGGCCGCGCACAGCGCCCTTCTTGACGTAGGCCAGACCTTCCGAGAAATCCCACGCCGCGTCGTACTGCGGCTCGACGACCACGCGACCGCC
The DNA here is from genome assembly GCA_036567125.1 of Pyrinomonadaceae bacterium. Classification (GTDB taxonomy): domain Bacteria; phylum Acidobacteriota; class Blastocatellia; order Pyrinomonadales; family Pyrinomonadaceae; genus JAIVGV01. The sequence goes on from DATCVD010000017.1 coordinate 18,393, forward strand.
GCGGTCGATGTAGCCCCACTTGCCGTTCTGCTGCACGGGGTAGAGCGGCGGCGCGTCGCGCTTGCGCTCCTGCGCGCGCGCGCGCGGCGCGCACACGGCGAGCGCGACGAGGCAGAACGTGAGTGCGGCCGTGCGCTTCCACCCTCTGACGTTTGGCATCTTTCGAGTTAACGCCGTCGCCCGCGGCTGCGGGGCTTCGGACTTCGCGGGGAGAGCGCGGACGAGTTTCTGAACCGAGCTTGCGGCTTCGGGCCGCTATCGGCACGTAAGATATTGCCGCGCGTCGGCGCGCGTCAAGGGAGGTGGCGGCGCGCGTCGGTCGTCAGCGCGCGGCCGTCTCCGCCGCGACGAACTCGCCGAGGCGCGCGCGTATCTC
>DATCVD010000018.1:0-7198 GCA_036567125.1 Pyrinomonadaceae bacterium
CGGCGGCCGCTCGCGCCCGCCCGCGCCGGCCCTGAGCGCCCGCACCAGCCGCTCGAACGCCGCCTCAAACTTCGCGTTGTCCGTCTCCCACCCCGTAAAGTCCGCGGCGAGGCGCGACCTGATCTCCGTCCGCAGCCCGCTCTTCCACTCGTCGCCGAACAGGTAGCCGTCGAGGTTCAGCGGGATCAGAGCGAGCACCTCTTCGCCGCCGCGCTGCTTCCTTAACTGCTGCTCCTTCTCGAACGCGATCTGAATCTCGTTCTCCACCCACCAACTCTTCAACGAATCCTTCGAGCAGCACAGCAGCACCTTGTCCCACAGCCGGATGCCCCGATCCACCTCCGTATAAATCTTCTGCCCCGGCAACACCTGATGCTCGTCGAGCCAGCACCGAATCCCCCGCCCCTGCAACCCGTCATGCAGCCGCCGCGCGAACGACTTATCCGCGTGGCTGTAGCTGATGAAACAGGAGTAGAACTGAATCGGCTGCATTCCAGCAATTAGCGAAGGCATGTGCGTGATGAAATTTTCTGGAACGCCGCAACCACGAAGAAATACATCGGGGATTTTACCCTTAGATAGATAGATGGTATCAATACCAATAGATGAAGGCTCCATATGAACAACTGTAGCCAGCCCTTTAACACAACTGATGTCGTTACTTCCAAAGATGACTCCTGCCAACGTGGCTCCTCGGAAATCAGCGTCACTAAGATTTGCTTCACGAAAACTCGTCTTCCACAAATCCGCTTTGGTTAAGTTTGCGCTGTCAAGATTGGCCTTGAAAAAATCGGTATAATTAAGTTGCGCCGAGGAGAGATCAGCTTTTGTCAGGTTAGCTAGGAAAAAATCAGCACTTTTCAGATCAGCGTTTCGAAGATTCGCTTTTTCGAGGTCTGCAAATGATAGGCTTACATTGGTAAGGCAGGCTCCTTCAAGATTTGCCTCCCTCAATTCTGCCTCATCAAGATTTGCATCGGCCAAATTCGTATTAGAGAAGTTCACATCTTCAAGCTCTATCACACCAATCTCTATCCCACTAAGATCAGGTTTGATTTGCCGGCTTTCCCTTCTCCATTCATTCCAAGCCTTTACCCCTTGCTTCAATATTCTTAAATGATCTTCGTTAGCCATATCCAAGCTCTCCTCGTAGTTCTAGCCATACATCCTGTCTCGCAAATCCACACCGCGCGGCTTGGCAAAGTGCCGCCGGTGCGGATAGTCTAGGGCGTTCCACACTAGCGCAATTTTAGCAAACGCTGCGAGGAGAACTGCCTGTGGCCGTCATCCATCCTTTCCGCGCCCTGCGTCCGCCCGCCGACCGCGTCGAGCAGGTGGCGAGCGTCCCCTACGACGTGGTCAACACACAGGAAGCCCGCGCGCTCGCCCGAGACAGCCCGCACAGCTTCCTCCACGTCACCCGCCCCGAAATCGACCTGCCCGACGGCACGGACATCTACTCCGACGAGGTCTACGCCAAGGCGCGCGAGAATTTCCAGCGCCTCGTCGGCGAGTGCCCGCTCGAAACGGAGGACGCGCCGAGCCTCTACCTCTACCGCCTCCGCATGGGCGAGCACGAGCAGACGGGCGTGGCCGCCTGCTGCTCCGTCGACGAGTACGACCGCGACCTCATCCGCAAGCACGAGCGCACGCGCCCCGACAAGGAGGACGACCGCACGCGCCACATGCTGGAACTGCGCGCGCAGACCGGCGTCGTCTTCCTCACCTACCGCGCCGACCGCCGCATCGACGCCCTCGTCGCCGCCGAGACGCAGAGTGAGCCGCTCTACGACTTCACCGCGCCCGACGGCGTCCGACACACCGTCTGGCGCGCGCCCGCGCCCGACCAACTGGCGCGCGCCTTCGGCGAAGTCCCGCTGCTCTACATCGCCGACGGCCACCACCGCGCCGCCTCGGCCTCGCGCGCGCGCGCGGCGCTGCGCGACGGGAACCCGAACCACACGGGCGAGGAGGAGTACAACCGCTTCATCTGCGTCATCTTCCCCTCCGATCAGGTGCAGATACTCCCGTACAACCGCGCCGTCCGCGACCTGAACGGCCACTCGCCCGAAAACTTCCTCGGCTTGGTGCGCGAGCAGTTCGACGTGACCGAAGACGCCAACCCGCGCGGCCCTGGCCGCGCCGGCCACTGGCACATGTACTTGGGCGGCCGCTGGTACGGCCTGACGCTCACGGGGGGCGTCAAACAGGTCGAGTCCGACCCGACCGCGACGCTCGACGTGAGCCTGCTGCAAGACAACCTGCTCGCCCCCGTCTTGGGCATCGCCGATCAGCGCACCGACAAGCGCATCGACTTCATCGGCGGCATCCGCGGCACGGAAGAACTCGAAAGGCTGGTCGACGAAGGGCGCGCGGCCGTCGCCTTCGCGCTCCACGCGACCTCCGTCGAAGACCTCCTGCGCGTCTCCGACGCCAACGGCATCATGCCGCCCAAGTCCACTTGGTTCGAGCCGAAGCTCCGCGACGGCCTGCTGATTCATCAGATTTAGCTGTTAGCGATTAGCTGTTAGCTGTTAGCCAGAGGAAGACAGCTCCCAGCTTTCGCCGCCGCTTCGGTTCTTGGTTTTGCTAACAGCCAACAGCTTTCAGCTTTCAGCTTTCAGCCATGATCATCGAAACCGACAGACTGTTGATGCGCCCCATCACGCGCGACGACATGCCCGTCCTGATGCGCTTCCGCGCCGACCCGGAAGTCTCGCGTTATCTGGGCGGGCCGGAGATGTCAACGCCGGAGTACGTCGCCAAGCGGTTCGAATTTTATCTCGACTGTCACGCGCGTCACGGCTTCGGCATGTGCGCGCTGCTTAGCAAAGAGGACGGCGAGATGATCGGCTGGAGCGGCATCCAGCCGCTCGAAGATTCCGGCGAGGTGGAGGTCGGCTACGGCTTCGACCGCCCGCACTGGGGCAAGGGCTACGCGACCGAGGCGGCCGCCGCGTGGCTGCGCTACGGCTTCGAGGTGGCCGGCCTCCCGCGCATCGTCGCCGTCGCCTCGCCCGAAAACACCGGCTCGCGCCGCGTCATGGAAAAGCTCGGCATGAGGTACGAGCGCAACGCGCGCCACTACAACACCGACTGCGTGCTCTACGCCATCACCCGCGAAGAGTTCACGCCGCCGCCGGGCTTCTACGCGGTGCGCGACGAAATCTAAGAGCGTGAATCGTGAATCGTAAATCGTAAACAGATCAGAACCGCTTAGGTCACTTCGCGGCCTGTATCCGGCGACCCGCGCTCTCTTAACGATTCGCGATTTACGGTTCACGATTTACGAGGTAACGATGCTTGTCTTAATCGCCGACAAATTCGAGCAGTCGGGCCGCGAGGGCTTGGAGGCCATCGGCTGCGATTACGAGTACCAGCCGGACGCGAAGGACGACTCGCTCGTCGAAGCCGTCGCGCACTTCCGGCCGGACGTTTTGGTCGTGCGCTCGACGAAGGTGACCGAGCCGGTGTTCGACGCCGGGCCGCTCAAGCTCGTCGTGCGCGCGGGCGCGGGCTACAACACGATTGACGTGGCGGCCGCCTCGCGCCGCGGCGTGTACGTCTCGAACTGTCCGGGCAAGAACTCCGTCGCCGTCGCCGAGCTGGCCTTCGCCCTGATGCTCGCGCTCGACCGCCGCGTGGCCGACAACGTCATCCAACTGCGCGCCGGCCAATGGAATAAGAAGGAGTTCTCGAAAGCGCGCGGCCTCTACGGGCGCACGCTCGGCCTCGTCGGCACGGGCCAGATCGGCCGGGAAGTCATCACGCGCGCGCGCGCCTTCGGGATGCCGGTCGTCGCTTGGAGCCGGAGCCTGACGGACGAGCGCGCGGCCGAACTCGGCGTCGAGCGCAAGGGGTCGCCGGTCGAAGTCGCCCGCGCTTCCGACATCGTCAGCGTCCACGTCGCGCTCAAGCCGGAGACGCGCGGGTTCCTGAGCACGGAGTTTTTCGACGCGATGCGCGAGGGCGCTTACTTCGTCAACACGGCGCGCGGCGAGGTCGTCGATCAGGCGGCGCTCGTCGCGGCGATGCGCGAGCGAAAAATCCGCGCCGGCCTCGACGTGTTCGCCAGCGAGCCGACTTCGGCCGCGGCCGAGTTCGCCGACGAGATCGCGCGCGAGCCGAACCTGTACGGCACGCACCACATCGGCGCTTCGACCGATCAGGCGCAGGAGGCCATCGCGGCCGAGACGGTGCGGATCATCCGCGAGTTCAAGGAGACGGGCAAAGTCCCGAACGTCGTCAACCTCGCGGCGCGCACGCCCGCCACGCACGTCCTGACCGTCCGCCACCGCGACCGCCCCGGCGTGCTCGCGCAGGTGCTCGCGGCCGTGCGCGCCGCCGACATCAACGTGCAGGAGATGGAGAACGTCATCTTCGAGGGCGCGGAGGCCGCCATCGCCCGCATCAACCTCGAAGCCGCGCCCCCGGAAGACACGCTCGCCTCCTTGCGCGACGACGAGAACATCATCGAGCTGAGCGTGCTCAAGTTGCAGCAGTGAGGGAAGGATTTAGGAATTAGGGTTTAGGAGTTAGTAGTTGGTTTAACCGTCATCGGACTTACCTTCTTTCTGGAACCTAATTCCTTCCCCCTAACTCCTGAATCCTAATTCCTAAATCCTATCTTTGGAGTCCTGAAGCGATGACCGAGAGAATCTACAACTTCAGCGCGGGGCCGGCGGTGCTGCCCGTGCCGGTGCTCGAACAGGCGCGCGACGAGATGCTGTCGCTGCCGGGCGTCGGGATGTCGGTGATGGAGATCAGCCACCGCTCGAAGACGTTCGACGAGATCATCGGCGGGGCCGAGCGGGGCCTGCGCGAGCTGATGGGCATCCCCGACGGCTACCGCGTGCTCTTCTTGCAGGGCGGCGCGTCGCTCCAGTTCTCGATGATCCCGATGAACCTGCTAGGCGACGGCCAGTCGGCCGACTACGTGATCACCGGCAGCTGGGGCAAGAAGGCTTTGAAGGAGGCGAAGAAGGTGGGCGCGGTGAACGTCGCCGCAGACCTCGCCGACAGCCGCTACACGCGCACGCCCGAGCCGCACGAGTTGAAGCTCGACGCGGCGGCCGCCTACGTCCACTTCACCTCGAACGAGACCATCGAGGGCGTCGAGTTCAAGACAGACCCGGAGGTCGGCGGCGTGCCGCTCGTGTGCGACGCGTCGTCGAACATCATGTCGCGGCCCGTCGACGTCTCGAAGTACGCGCTCATCTACGCGGGCGCGCAGAAGAACTTGGGGCCTTCGGGCCTGACCCTCGTCATCGTCCGCGACGATCTCTTGCAGCGCGTCCCCGGCGGGCTGCACACGATGCTCGACTACCGCACGCACGCCGAGAACCAGTCGCTCTACAACACGCCGAACACGTGGGGCATCTACATCCTCAACCTCGTCTGCAAGTGGGTCAAAGATCAGGGCGGGCTCGAAGGGATTTACCGGCGCAACGAGGAGAAGGCCAAACTGATCTACGACGCCATCGACGCGACCGACTTCTACCGCGGCCACGCCGCGCCGGAGGCGCGCTCGCTGATGAACGTGACGTGGCGGCTGCCGACGGAGGAGTTGGAGAAGCAGTTCGTCAAGGAGGCGACCGCCGCGCGGCTCGACGGGCTCAAGGGTCACCGCTCGGTCGGCGGCATCCGCGCCTCGATCTACAACGCCTTCCCCCCGGAGGGCTGCGCCGCGCTCGCCGAGTTCATGCGCGAGTTCGAGCGCAGGAACGGCTGAGAAGAGCGGCTGAGAAGAACGTAAATAGTAAATCGTGAACCGTGAATGGAAAGAAGATTTCTTCCTCTATTCACGATTCACGATTTACTATTTACGACCCGCGATTTACGATTTACGCGTATGAAAAAGAGATTCCCCCTCCTCGCGTCTCCTGTATTTTGTCTCCTCGTCGTCGCCGCCTTCGTCGCGGCGCGGCCGCCGGCCGGGCGGCGGCAGCAACCCGCGCAGTCGAACGAGATCGAGTTGCCGGCCGAGCGGCATTTGCGCAACGTCCGGCAGTTGACCTTCGGCGGCGAGAACGCCGAGGCTTACTTCGGCGGCGACGGCCGCAAGCTCATCTTCCAGTCGAAGACGGCCGGGATGGGCTGCGATCAGATTTTCACGATGAACGCCGACGGGTCGGGCCGCCGGCTGGTTTCGACCGGCGACGGCGCGACCACCTGCTCCTACATCTTCCCGAACGGCCGGCGAATTCTTTACGCCTCGACGCACCTCGCCGCGCGCGAGTGCCCGCCGCCGCCCGACCGCTCGCGCGGCTACGTCTGGGCCATCCACCCCGGCTTCGACATCTTCACCGCCAAGCCCGACGCCACCGATCTCCGACGCCTGACCTCGACGCCCGGCTACGACGCCGAGGCGACCATGTCGGTGGACGGCAAGCGGATCGTCTTCACCTCGATGCGCGACGGCGACCTCGACATCTACGCGATGGACGCCGACGGGCGGAACGTGAAGCGGCTGACCGACGCGCTCGGCTACGACGGCGGGCCGTTCTTCTCGCGCGACGGGAAAAGGATCGTCTACCGGTCTTACCACCCGAAGACGCCGGAGCAGATCGCGCGCTACAAGCAGCTGCTCGCCGAGAACGTCATCGAGCCGAACACGTTTGAAATCTGGACGATGAACGCGGACGGCACGGACAAGCGGCAGGTGACTTCGCTCGGGGTGGCGAGCTTCGCGCCGTACTTCACGCCCGACGGCCGGCGCATCATCTTCTCGTCGAACCACCCCGACCGCCGCGGCCGCAACTTCGATCTCTACCTCGTCAACGCGGACGGCACGAATCTGGAGCGCGTCACGCACCACGAAAGCTTCGACGGCTTCCCGATGTTCTCGCCCGACGGCAAGCGGCTGGTCTTCGCCTCGAACCGCAACGCCCGCCAGCGCGGCGACACGAACGTCTTCATCGCCGACTGGGTCGAGTGAGGCAGTTTCGAGTTTTGAGCTTTCAGTTAAACGGCTTCCCGTTGTTCGTGCCCCGCGAGTCGGCGGCGCGCGCTAAGAGGTTCGAGCGCCGAGTTTATTCGGGCTGAAAACTGAAAACTCAAAAACTGAAAACTGATCAGCGAGTGAAATTTATGCGTTACGAATTCTCCGCCCTTCGCAAATTCTCCGCCCTGCTCGTCGTGCTCGCGCTCGGCGCGGGCGCGCTCGCGCAGCAGCCGCGGCCACAGTCCGACCCGCCCG